>JADKJU010000004.1 GCA_016720855.1 Betaproteobacteria bacterium
GGTGGAAGGGGATCGAACCCTCGACCTCCGCATTGCGAACGCGGCGCTCTCCCAGCTGAGCTACCCCCCCACGCGAAGGGCGAAATTCTAGCAGGAAACAGGGCCCGGATGCATCCGCCGGTTGCGGCGAACGGATCCGGGCCCCGTATCTTTCAGGCTTGCCCCGGGCCGCCAGATACGACGGCCCTTGGCGCTTCGGCGTTACTTCTTCGCCGGAGCGGTGGGCATCGCGGGAGCAGCCGCGGCAGCAGGCTTCTCGACCTTGATCATGATGGCCTCGACGAACGTGGCCTCGACCATTTCGCCCACTTTCACCTTCTTGAGCACGGCGGGGTCCACCTTGAGCGTCACGGCGTGTTCCGGCCCGCGAAGCGTGACTTTGTTCGCCTTGGCGTCGATCGCGTCGACGGAGGCGATGATCTTCACTTCCGTGCCGATCACGCCGGCCGGCTGCTTGCCTTTGTCGGCGCCCTTCTTGACTTGCGTCACGATGCGCTCGCGGACCTTGCTGGTGGACTTCGCCAGCTTGATCGCCACGGCTTCGACGTAGTCGAACGTAACCACGTCGCCCTTCTTCACCTGGTCGAGGTTTTTCGCATCGGGACCCACGACGAAGGTGGCGGTCTTGCCGTCCTTGCCCTTGAGGGTGACGGTACGGGTAGCCTGGTCGATCGCCTCGACGGTGGAGACGACGGTCGTGACTTCGGCGGCGGCGACTCCCTTGCCCGGCGCTGCGGCGATCACACCCCTGGTTTCGGCGCCCTTGGCGGCATGGGGCGCGCCCTTGTCCTGGGCGATGGCGGCTGTTGCGAACAATGCGGCTACGAGGATGACAAGCTTTTTCATGTCCTGCTTTCGGTATGTTTGAGGGTTGCGGATCGATAATGCGGCGAGGCAGTTTACTCGCATCCCGGCCGCCCTACTTGACTAAGTTCAGCTTCCGTCGGTCTGCACGGCGCGAATGCTGACCGACTGGGAGGTATAGGTCGTGTCGAGGAGCTTCGCGGCCAGGAAGACCGCCTTGATGGTCGGCACCGGCACCTGGGCCAGTTCCCCAAGCTCCACGACGGAACCCACCAGCGCATCGACCTCGATGGGGCGCCCGGCTTCCACGTCCTGAAGCATCGAAGTCTTGTGCTTGCCCACCTTGCGCGCGCCCTCGATGCGCTTTTCCAGCGGCACGCGGAAGGTGATGCCGAGCTTTTCGGCGACCGCCTGCGCCTCCTTCATCATCTGCGCGGCGAGCGCGTAACCCTGCGGGTGCTCGCAGATATCCTGCAGCGTCGCGTGCGTGAGCGCGGAAATGGGGTTGAAGGTGAGGTTGCCCCAGAGCTTCAGCCACATCTCGGCGCGCACGTTGTCGAGCAGCGGGCACTTGAGGCCGGCCTTCACGAACGCCTCCGAGATCCTCGTGGCGCGCTCGGAGGCGACGCCATCGAGCTCGCCGATCGGGAATCGGTCGCCCTCGATGTGCACCACGGTTCCGGGCGCCACCAGCTCGGTCGCGGGATAGACCACGCAGCCGACGATGCGCTCCTTCGGGATCGCGTTCTTCACCACCCCGCCCGGATCCACCGTCTCGACCGTGTGCCCGGCCAGTTCGCCGCCGTGGTCGTGGAAGTACCAGAAGGGGATCCCGTTCTGCATCGGGATCACCACGGTGTTCTCGTTGAAGAGGGCGGCAAGCTTTCCCGCCACCGCGCCCACCTGGTGCGTCTTGAGCGCGACGATGACCACGTCGAAGGTCCCGGCCTCCGTGTAGTCGTCCGTGGCCTTCACGGTGGTCGCGACCTCCTCGCGGCCGTCGCGATAGAAGATCTTCATCCCCCCGGCGTTGATCGCCTCGAGGTTCTTGCCCCGGGCGATGTAGGTGACTTCCTCTCCGGCCAGGGCCAGCTTCGCGCCCACGAAGCCGCCGATGGCACCGGCGCCGACGATGCAGAAACGCATGATTCCCCCAATGAACGGGCCGCCGTTCCTGCCAGGCGGGCAGGAAAGGCCTTCAGGACCCCCTCTTCAAATTATGGTGCAGCGCACAAACTGTCAAGCGCGCCCATCAACGTCTTGCGTATGCCCACCCCATCATCGCCATTCCCGCCACGATCATCGGAAGCGACAGCCATTGCCCCATCGACAGTCCCAGGGCGAGCAGCCCGAGGAAATCGTCGGGCTGGCGGGTGAATTCCGCCAGGAACCGGAAAACGCCATAGCCGACGAGAAAGGCGCCCGAAACGGCCCCGGCAGGCCGCGGCTTCGAGGAGAACCACCACAGGACCGCGAAGAGGGCCAGCCCCTCGAGCGCGAACTGGTAGAGCTGCGAGGGGTGCCGGGCGAGCGGCACGCGGTCCGCCTGCGGGAACCACATGCCCCAGGGCAGGTCCGTGGCCCGCCCGGGAAGTTCTCCGTTGATGAAGTTGCCCAGCCTGCCCGCCGCGAGGCCCAGCGGCACGAGGGGAGCCACGAAATCCATCGTGGTGATCCAGCGCAGTTCGCGGCGCGCGCAGAAGATCGCGATGGCCACGAGCACACCGAGGAAGCCGCCGTGAAAGCTCATCCCCCCCGCCCAGATCTGGATGATCTCGAGGGGATGGCCGGCGTAGTACTCGGGCTTGTAGAAGAGGACGTAGCCCAGGCGCCCTCCGAGGATCACGCCCAGCACGCCGTAGAGCAGCATGTCGTCCACGCCCGCCTCGGTCACGCCGCCCGAAAGACCCCGGCGCACGCGCAGCTTGCCGAGCATCACGAAGGCGACGAACGCGATCACGTACATGAGGCCGTACCAGCGCACGGCGACGGGACCGAGGCTGAAGATGACGGGGTCGAACTGGGGGTGGGTGAGCACGGGGGGTTCCGTTCAGGCGAAGTCGTAGAGGCGCGCCGCATTATCCCAGAGGATCGCGTGGCATCGCTGCGCACCGACCCAACGGTCCAGCGATTCGCGAAGCCGGCCATAGTCGCTCTCGTGCTCATGGCGGGTCCACGGCCAGTCGCTTCCCCACACCAGATGCTCCTCGCCCACGGTGTCGATCCACCGCCGCGCGAGGCCTGCGGGATCGGCGCCGCCGAGGCGGTAAGGTCCGGAGAGCTTTACCCAGACGGGGCGCGATCGCGCGAGCGCGGCGACAGCGGCGAAGGTCGCCTCCACGGTCGCGGGCGTGACTCCCGGATTGCCGAAATGGTCGAAAACCACGGCGACGGGCGTGCCCTCGAAGGCTGACGCGATTTCGGGAAGCCGCCCCGCGTCCACAAAGGATTCCGCATGCCAGCCGAGGTCGTGAACGCGTGCGAACAGGGCTTTCCAAGCCGGCGCCGTGAACGCCGCGTAGTCGTCCACTCTCGCGAGGTTGAGCCGGATCGCGCGCACGCCGCCTGCGTGCAGCTTCGCAAGCGCGCCGTCATCGAAACCCGGATCGACGACCGCCACGGCTCGAAGGTGGCGCGGGTCCATTGCCACGGCCGCGAGCGTCTCGGCGTTGTCCGTGCCGAAAAAACTCGGCTGCACCACGACGCCGTGCGTGATGCCCGCATCCGCCCAGCGCGAGCGCCAGTCCGCGAGCCTCGCTTCGTAGGATGGGCGATAGCGCGAGCCGGCCACCGCGGGGGCGGTCGCGGAGAACACGTGCGCGTGGGTATCGATGCCTTGCAAGGGTTTCGCCGGATGCCCTTCAAACTCGCTGGATCGGGATTCCGTACTGCGCCACCTGCTCGTCCGTGGTCAACAGCAGCAGCCCCTCGACGCGAGCCTGCGCGACGAGCAGGCGATCGAACGGGTCGCCATGGAGCATGGGCAGGTAGGCCACCTGCATCGCATGGCGACCCCGCACGGGAAGCTCCTCGTAGCCGTTGGCCAGGAGTCCGTGCAGCAGCTGGGCCGCGTCCGCCTGGAAATCGTCCCGTCCGAGGCTGCTCTTGATCGCGACCTCCCAAATGCTCGCTGCGCTGAAGGCGAGCGCGTTGCGCTCGTCGGAGATCAGGCTGCGCGCCTTTCGCGAGAGCCGGCGTGGCTCGCCGGCCGCCCACAACAGCAAATGAGTATCGAGCAGCAGCTTCACCGGGGCTTCGCGCCGAAAAGCCGCTCGATTTCCGCCTGGCCCATGCGGTCGAAATCTTCCGGAACCTTCACCTGCCCTTCCAGGAATCCGAGCCGCCCGGGCTTCCCGTTCGCCCGGGCCTCCAGCGCGATCACTTTCACCAGGGGCTTGCCCGCCTTTGCGATGATGAAGGGCTCCCCCTTCGTCACCCCATCGATCAGGCGGGACAGGTGGGTCTTCGCTTCGTGGATGTTCACGGTCTTCATGCCCGCCCTCGTATCAGACTAAGTTTAGTTAGTCTAGTCCAGCGTGAAACGCAGGTCTATCCTGCGCCTGCTTCCGTGGCCTCGAGGTCGGCAATGCCCCGGAACTTGCGCGAGGTTTCGCCTGACGCCCTCGAAAGGCTATTCTAGCGATCCGCCCCGCCGCTTCCGGGCGAACCCCCGACCGAAACCCCGCCGACCATGAGAAAACCCCTCGTTGCCCTTGCCAGCGCGCTGGCGCTCGCGCTTCCCCTCGCCGTCCTCGCCCAGGCATTCCCCGTGAAGCCGGTGAAGCTCATCGTCACCTACCCGCCCGGCGGTGGCGCCGACCTCATGGCGCGCCTTGTGGCCCCGAAGATGGCCGAGGCGCTGGGGCAGCCCGTGGTGGTGGAGAACAAGGCGGGCGCGAGCGGGCAGATCGGCGCGGCCGAAGTCGCGCGGGCGACACCCGACGGCTACACGCTGATGCTCGATGCCTCCTCCTTCGCGGTGAATCCCGGCCTCTACGCAAAGCTTCCCTACGACCCGGCCAAGGCCTTCACGCCGCTCGCGGTGCTCGCGCTCTACCCGAATGTGCTGGTCGTGACACCCACGTTCGCGCCGAAAACCGTG
>JADKJU010000005.1:300000-512586 GCA_016720855.1 Betaproteobacteria bacterium
CTTGCTTGCGGTGCGCGAGGCGAACACCCGCCACGCGAGGATCCACGCACCCGCGAGGACGACGAGCGCGAGCGTGCGGTGCACGAACTGCACGGTGGCCATGTTGTAGGCGAAATTGCGCCACCACGGCTCGATCAGCAGGATCTCGGGCGGAACCCAGTGGCCGTTCATGAGTGGCCAGGTGTTGTAGGCGAAGCCGGCGCGGATGCCGGCCACGAACCCGCCAGTGAGCGCCATCGCGAACACGACGACAGCGAAGGCGAGACCGGCGCGCCGCAGTGCGTCGGTCGCGCCCGACCGCGCCGGGCGCAGGATGCCATGCGCCACCCAGAACATGCACGCGTATATGAGCAGCGCCAGGCCCAGGTGTGCCGTGAGCCGGAACTGGCTCACCTGCGGATCGTCCACCAGACCGCTCTTCACCATGTACCACCCCATCCCGCCCTGCAGCCCGCCCAGCAGCAGGATGCCCGCGAGCTTCCAGCCCAGGGGCCGGTCCAGCCGCCCGCGCAGCCAGAAGTAGAGGAAAGGCACGAAGAAGGCCACGCCGATGAGTCGCCCGAGCAGCCGATGGAAATACTCCCACCAGAAGATCGACTTGAACCCCTCGAGGCCCATGTCGTGGTTGCGCAGCCTGAACTCGGGCGTGAGCTTGTACTTGTCGAAGGTCTCGGCCCACTGCGCCTCGTTCAGGGGCGGGAGCGCGCCCACCAGGGGCTTCCACTCGACGATGGACAGGCCGGAATGGGTGAGGCGGGTCGCCCCGCCCACCACGACCATCGCAAAGACCAGGGCGCAGCAGGCCAGCAGCCAGAAAGCCACAGCCCGGCGGCCCTTGCCCGGGGTCGCGTAAGGGGAGGCCGCCGCCGCGGCGATCGGGAGGGCGTTCACGGGGTCCATTTTAGGTGCCGGCTCCACTTCCGGCCATGTCCCGAAGGCCCAAAAAGGCTTTTCTTGAACCCGTTCAAGTTTTTCCGGCGCCCGGCTGCCTAGCATACCCCCGGTGACGTGCCGAACCTCGCGGCCCGCGCCCATTCCAGGAGAAGTCCCCATGAGCCAGGTACCCGCCACGCCCGGTGCGGCCGACGATGCCGACGTGCACGACGAACCGATTCCGATGATGCAGCAACTCATCGACAACCCGTTCCTGCTCCTGTTCCTCGGGGTCGCGATGCCCACCGTCCTCTACATCGTCTGGGGCGTGATGGAAATCGTGGGCATCCCGCTCACCAAGTGACCGCCGCGACCACCCCGGAGAAGACCCCATGAGCGCCATCCAATCCCCGCCCCAGAGAGTCTGGTGGAAGCAACCCCTCGACCGAGTCGAAGGCACCTGGATCGTCATCGCCTTCGTGTGGTGCATGGTCATGTTCTTCATGATGCCGTACTGGCACGTCTACGGTAAGCAGAACCTCTCCAACGAGGCCTACCGCTCCACGCCCGAGGCGTTCCTCGCCAAGGCGCAGGCGATGGTGGACAAGCACACCGTGCGCACCGTCACGGAGCAGAACATTCCCGTCGTGCACCCCGTGCCGGGCGCCGACGTCTATCTCGTGGCGCGCCTGTGGCAGTGGTGGCCGGTGCTGGAACTCGAGGAAGGCCAGACCTACCGCCTGCACATCATGTCCACCGACTGGCTGCACGGCTTCTCCCTGCAGCCCGAGAACATCAACATCCAGGTGCATCCCGGCTACGAGCACGTCGTGACCATGACGCCCACCAAGGAAGGCACCTACTCGATCATCTGCAACGAGTACTGCGGCATCAACCACCACACGATGGCGAGCAAGCTCTACGTCGTCAAACCGAAGAAGCAGTAGGGAGATCGCCATGGCCGTCAATCGCAATTTCCGCACCTGCCCGTCCACCGGACTCGTCTACCACGAGCCCGCCGAGGCGCTCATCCGCTGGAACGCCGTCGCCGGCGTCGTCTCGCTCCTCGTGGGCGGCGTCCTGGCCCTGCTGGTCACGCTCACGCGCTGGCCGGCGGTGAGGCTCCTGCCGCCCGACTGGTTCTACCTCGTGCTCACCGCGCATGGCCTGGACATGCTGGTGTTCTGGATCATCTTCTTCGAGATCGCGGTGCTCTACTTCGCCGCCTCGACGCTGCTCAAGTGCCGCCTGGCGACGCCGAAGGTGGCCTGGGTGGCCTTCTGGCTGATGATCGTGGGCGCGATCACGAACAACGTCGCCGTGTTCAAGGGCGATTCCAGCGTCATGTTCACGTCCTACGTGCCGATGGGGGCTCACCCGCTCTTCTACCTCGGGCTCATCCTCTTCGCCGTGGGCGCGCTCGTCGCCTGCTTCGTGTTCTTCGGCACGCTCGTCGTGGGCAAGTCGGAGAAGACCTACAACGGCTCGATCCCGCTGGTGACCTTCGGCGCCGTGACCGCGGCGATCATCGCGGTATTCACCATCGCCGCGGGCGCCATCATCCTGATACCGACCTTCATGTGGTCCGTGGGGCTGGTCTCGCACATCGACTCCCTCATGTACCGCACGGTCTGGTGGGCGTTCGGGCACTCCTCGCAGCAGATCAACGTCGCCGCGCACGTGTCCGTGTGGTACGCGATCGCCGCCATCGTCTTCGGCGCCAAGCCGATGAGCGAGAAGGTGAGCCGCACGGCCTTCGTGCTCTACATCCTGTTCCTGCAGCTCGCGAGCGCGCACCACCTGCTCGCCGACCCGGGCCTCACCTCCAACTGGAAGATCTTCAACACCAGCTACGCGATGTACCTCGCCGTGCTCGCCTCCATGGTGCACGGCCTCACGGTGCCGGGCGCGATCGAGGTGGCGCAGCGCGAGAAGGGCTTCAACAAGGGCCTTTTCGAGTGGCTGAGGAAGGCCCCGTGGGGCAATCCCAGCTTCTCGGGCATGTTCATGTCGCTCGTGGGCTTCGGCTTCCTGGGCGGGATCTCGGGCGTCATGATGGGCACCGAGCAGTTGAACCTCATCATCCACAACACGATCTACGTGCCGGGCCACTTCCACGCGACGGTGGTCGTGGGAACCACGCTCGCCTTCATGGCGCTCACGTACTTCCTGATCCCGACCCTTTTCCGGCGCGAACTGATGTTCCCGGCGATGGCCAAGTGGCAGACCTACGTCTATGGCCTGGGCATGATGGGATTCTCGGTCTTCATGATGGGCGCCGGAACGCTCGGCGTGCCGCGCCGCCATTGGGACATGGCCTTTTCCGGCGCGGTCCTGCCGCACGAGTTCCCCGGCACGGCCTATCTCATGATGGGCCTCATGGCGGTCTCGGGCATCCTCGCGACCGTGGGCGGCGCGATGTTCCTCATCAACACGGTGGGGTCGGTGTTCCTCGGCAAGAAGATCCAGACGCCGGGCTTCGCCCGCGTGTCGGTGAAGGATGGCATGGCCCCGGCGCCGACGCCGGAATTCGCGGCGCCCGCAGTCCCCGCGGTGCACGGCTCCATCGGCATCGGCGGTTTCGTGGCGCCGGGCACCTTCGTGCTGGCGATGGTGTTCCTCACGTCTTTCATCCTCTACTACTTCGTGAACTGGAAGTACCTGTCGACCGTCTGGCCGCTGAAGTAGGCTCGGGCGATCGGGAGACCTCCATGAACAGCCGCGTGAAACTCTTCTTCGACCTGTTCAAGCTCCGCATCGGCTTCGCGATCGGGCTCACCGCCCTGGCGGGGGCCCTCGCGGTCCCCGGCCGGCAGGCAGGCGCTTGGCAGGTGGCGCTCCTGGTCGCGTGCGTCATCGCCGCTTCGGCGGCGGCAGGCGCGTTCAACCAGTACGTCGAGCGCGACCTCGATGCGCGCATGGGACGCACGCGCGGCCGCGCCTTCGTCACCGGCCAGCTCAAGCACGGGCCGTTCTGGCTCGGCGTGATCGGCCTCATGCTGGCGCTTGCCGTGTGCGCTGCGGCGGTCGCCGTGAATGCCGTCGCCGCCCTGTTCGTGTTCCTGGGCGCCTTCTTCTACGGCGTCGTCTATACGGTCATCCTCAAGCGGCGCACGTGGATGAACATCGTGATCGGGGGCCTCGCCGGCAGCTTCGCGGTGCTCGCCGGGGCGACCGCCGTCACCCCGGGCGAGATCGGCCCCGTGGCCGCCTCGCTCGCCTGGGTGCTGTTCCTCTGGACGCCGCCGCACTTCTGGAGCCTCGCCATCGCCTTCCAGGACGACTACCGCGCCGCGGGCGTGCCGATGCTTCCGGTGGTCGTGGGCGAGGCCCGCGCGGCCCGGGTCGTGCTCGGCGGCACCGTCGTGCTCGTCGCCTCATCCTTCCTGCCGCTCCTCTTCGGCCTGGGCACCCTCTATGCGGCCGGCGCGATCGCCGGCGGACTCCTGTTCCTGCGCGGGGCCGCGCGCCTTGCGGCCGATCCTTCCCGCACCACGGCGATGGGGAGCTTCCATGCCTCCCTCGCCCAGCTCTCGCTCCTGCTCATCGGCGTGATCGCGGACGCGGCCTGGCGGGCCTAGCCCGCATGGGTACCGGTTGCCGAACGCGCTGGCTGCAGACGGCGGCCGCGTTCGCCTTCGGGGTCGTCCTCGGGACCGCGCAGGCGCGTGCGGAATCCGGGGGCGCCGCCCTGGATGCGAACGCGACCCTCGAACGCAGCCAGCGCGCCCTCGGCAACCCGGTGGGCGACTACGCGTTCAAGGCGGCCGACGGCAAGCCGGTGCGGCTTTCGCAGTTCCGCGGCCGCCCGCTCCTCGTCAACTTCGTGTACACGGCCTGCTCGCAGGTCTGCCCGACCACCACGCGATTTCTCGCGGGTGCGGTCGCCGAAGCCGATCGCATGCTCGGCCCCGGCCGCTATGCCGTGGCCACGATCGGCTTCAACTATCCCTATGACACGCCGGAGGCGATGCGCGCCTTCGCCCGCGCGCAGGGCATCGATCGCCGCGACTGGGTCTTCCTGAGCCCCGAGGCCGGGGTGGTGGAAAGCATCACCCGCGACCTCGGGTTCAGCTTTGCCGCTTCCTCCGGCGGCTTCGACCATCTCACGCAAGTCACGCTCATCGACGAGGAAGGCCGCGTGGCCGCGCAGGTGTATGGCGAGAGCTTCGAGGTGCCGATGCTCGTGGGCCCGCTCAAGGCCCTGCTCACCAATGCTCCCCTGCCGCAATTCTCCGTCGCCAATCTCCTCGAGCGCGTTCGATTGCTGTGCACCGTGTATGATCCTCGAAGCGGGCGCTATCGCCTGGACTACAGCATCGTGCTCGAGATTCTCATCGGCGCGTCCATCGTGCTCGCCACGTTCTTCTTCCTGTTCCGCGAATGGCAACGGCACCGGCGCCGGTTGCGCGCGGGCTGATGCCATGCTCGCCCTCCTGCAAAGGCTCCTGCAGCGGCTCTTCCTCGGCGCGGAAAGGATCGCCAACGCCATCTTCGGGGAACGCCTCAATCCGCTCTACCACCTCGGGGCGATCAGCTACTACCTGTTCTGGGTCGTGCTCGCGAGCGGGCTCTACCTCTACGCCTTCTTCGACACGAGCGTGACCGGCGCCTACGCTTCCGTCGAGCGCCTCACCCACGACCAGCGATGGATCGGCGGGATCCTCAGGAGCCTGCACCGCTACGCCTCCGACGGCATGGTGCTCACCATGGTGCTGCACCTGACGCGCCACTTCGCCTTCGACCGGCACCGCGGCTTCCGCTGGTTCTCGTGGGTGAGCGGCGTGATCCTGCTCTGGCTCGTGTACGCCTCGGGCATCAACGGCTACATGCTGCCCTGGGACCAGCTCGCGCAGTTCACCGTGACCGCCACCGCCGAGTGGTTCGACGCGCTGCCGGTGTTCAACGGCCTGCTCATGCGCAATTTCCTGAGCGCCGACAGCGTGAACGACCGGTTCTTCTCCCTGCTCTCGTTCCTGCACATCGGCCTGCCGCTGGGCGTGCTGGCGCTCCTGTGGATCCACACGCACCGCGTGCCGCAGGCGAAGACGCTGCCGCCCAACCCGCTCATGGTCGCGCTCGGCGCGGCGATGATCGCGCTCTCCGTCGTGAAGCCGGCGCTGAGCCAGCTGCCCGCCGACCTCGCGACGACGGCGTCCTCGATCGAGTTCGACTGGTTCTACCTGCCTACCTACGCCCTCATCTACCGCTGGACGCCCGGCGCCGTCTGGGCGCTCGTCGTCCCCCTCACGATTCTCGCCGTGCTGGCACCGTGGCTGCCGCCGAAGTTCGGGCGGCGCGCCATTCGCGCGTTCCACGTGCTGGCCCATCCCGACAATCGCATCGTCCCGGTGAAGGAGGACGAGTCGATCCTCGACGCCTGCCTGCGCGAAGGGCTTCCCATGCCCTTCGATTGCCGCAACGGCGGCTGCGGCGTTTGCAAGTGCACGGTGCTGCACGGGGAGGTGGAATTGGGCGCCTACCAGGAAAGTGCCCTGTCCACCGCGGACCGCGAGGCCGGCCGCGTGCTCTCCTGCGTGGCGAAGCCCCTTTCCGATGTCGAGATCGAATACGAACCCACGGACGAATCCGCGCGTCCCGTCACCCTGCATGACGCGCGAGTGGTCTCCATGGACCTGCTCGCGCCGGACGTCATGCGCGTTCGCCTCGAGGTCGAAGGGGGAGCGAGGATCCCCTTCTACGCCGGCCAGTACATCAACATCCTGCTGGACGACGGCCAGAAGCGCGCCTTCTCGTTCGCCACCCCTCCGCACGAGCCCGGCCCGATCGAGCTGCACATCCGCCGCATCGAAGGCGGGCGATTCACCACGCACGTCTTCACCGCCATGAAGGTCGGCGATCATATTCGCTTCGAGGGACCGGTGGGCTCCTTCTTCCTGCGCGAGGACGGGGACAAGCCCGTCATCTTCGTGGCCGGGGCCACCGGATTCGCACCCGTGAAGAGCATGGTGGAGCACGCGCTGCATGCCGGCGTGACCCGGCCCATGGTGCTCTACTGGGGCACGCGCAACCTCGCCGACATGTACCTTCGCGAACTTCCCGAGCGCTGGGCGAAGGAGCATGCGAACTTCCGCTTCGTTCCCGTGCTCTCCGATGCGGTGCCCGGCGACGGCTGGGAGGGCAGGAAGGGCCTTGTCCACGAGGCGATCCTCGCCGACTATCCCGACCTCGGGGGGCATCGCATCTACGCCTGCGGCTCGGTGAAGATGGTCGAGGCCGCGCAACCTGCGTTCGCCAAGCAGGGGCTCTCGCCCGACGACTGCTTTTCCGATGCGTTCAAGCTCGCACCGCGCATCCATTCGAAGGACGCCGATCTCGTGCGCCTGGGGGGGCGCCCATGAACCGCCCGCTGCGCTACCTCCTGCAGGGCCTCCTCTATGGCGCCTTCGCGGCCACCCTGGGCTATTTCTCGACCTCGCCGGCGTTCGAGCCGCTTCCCCCGGGCCACGCGCTCATCCGCCTGTCGCTCAACCACGCCGGACAACGCAAGGTGGCCTGCCGCACGCGCACGCCCGAGGAACTCGCGAAACTGGCGCCCAACATGCGGGCAGCGGAAGACTGCTCGCGCGAGCGCGCGCCCGTGCTGGTGAAAGTGGAGCTCAATGGCAAGTCCGTGGCCGACATCGTCGCGGCGCCGACGGGCCTGTCGCGCGACGGCGCGTCGGTGGCCTACCGGCGCATACCCGTCGTCGCGGGCACGTACCTCGTGAAGGTGAGCATCGCGGACAACGCGGCGGGACTTTTCGACCGCGTGCGTGAGGAGGAAGTGCGTCTCGAGCCGGGCCGCGTGCTGGTGATCGACTTCGAACCCGGCAAGGGCGGGATCGTGTTGCGCTAGCCATGAAAGCCGCCTCCCTGTCGCTTCCCCGCCCCGGCCGTGCCGCGCTCGTCGTGGAGCGGGTGGACGCGCTCTTCGACCGCGCCTTCGGCCAGCGCCTGAACCCGTGGCGGCATCTCGGCGCGCTCGGCTTCCTGTTCTTCTGGATCTGCTGCGCCTCGGGCATCTGGATCTACGTCGGCTACGACACCAGCACCCTCGGCGCGCACGAGAGCCTGGCCGCGATGGACCGCAACGAGTGGCCGCTTGGCGCGCTGGCGCGCGCGCTGCACCGCTACAGCGCCGACGCCCTCGTGGTGGTGACCGCGCTTCACCTCGCGCGGGAACTGGCGCGCCGGCACTACGCGGCGTTCCGCCTCTACGCGTGGCTCACCGGGCTCGTCGTCCTGGTGCTGATGTTCGCCGCCGGCATCGGCGGCTACTGGCTGCCCTGGGACCAGCTCGCGCAGTGGAGCCTCACGGCCACCACGGAATGGTTCGACGCGCTGCCGGTCTTCGACGGCGCCCTGTCGCGCAACGTCATCGCCGGCAGCCAGGTGAACGACCGCTTCTTCTCCCTCCTCATCTTCCTGCACATCGGCCTGCCGCTCGCCATGCTCGGCGCGATGTGGGCGCACGTGCAGCGCGTGAGCCCCGCACGCACCAATCCGCCGGGCGCGCTGGGGTGGGGATCCCTCGCCATGCTGGCGGCGCTTTGCCTCGCCAAGCCCGTCTCGCTGATGCCTGCGGCCGACCTGGCTTTCCTGCCCGCCAGGATCCCCGTCGACTGGTTCTATCTCTTCCCGCACCCGCTCATGGCCTGGCTCGGACCCGACGGGCTGTGGTGGGCGACGGCCGCCTTTCTCGCGGGCCTCGCAACCCTGCCGTGGGCCACGCGCGTCGCGCGCGCACCGGCGGCCCGCGTGAGCCTGGCCAACTGCAACGGCTGTGCGCGCTGCTTCGCGGACTGCCCGTACGACGCGGTGGTGATGGTGGCGCGCACCGACGCGCGTCCGCATCCGCGTCAGGCACAGGTGAACCCTGACCTGTGCGCGGGCTGCGGCATCTGCACCGGCGCCTGCCCATCGTCCACGCCGTTCCGCCGGGACGAGGCGCTGGTCACCGGCATCGACATGCCCTCCATGGCCATCGGCGAAATGCGCGACCGGCTGGAGGCGCGCACGGCTGCCCTCGTGGGCCGCCCGCGCATCGTGGTCTTCGGTTGCCGCTGGGGAGCGGATAGCGAAAGCCTCGCAGGGCCCTCCACCGCCGCGATCGAATTCGTCTGCGGCGCGATGCTGCCCCCCTCGTTCGTGGAATACGCGCTGCGCGCAGGGGCCGACGGCGTGCTCGTCGCCAGTTGCCGCGAAGGCGACTGCGAGTTCCGCACCGGCGACCAGCTCATCGCTGCGCGGCTGGGCGCCGAGCGCAAGCCTGCATTGCGATCGAGCGTGGCGCGTGAGCGCGTCCGGCTGGTCCCCGCCGGGCGCACCGATACCGGATTCCTGCGCACGCAGCTCGATGCCTTCCGCGCGGACCTCGAACGACTCGAATCCCGCCATGCCTCACCCCCCAAACGCCAGGAGAAGCACCATGGCTAGCCTTCACTCCGCCCATGCCCACTCCCTCGCTTCGGCTGCCGACCAATCGGCGAGCGGCACCACATTCGGGATCACCGTGGGGCGCGACGCCTCCGCGCGCCTCGCGACCGGCTGGCTCGCGCTCGGCATCGCCGCGCTCGTCGGATCCGGCGTGTTCTCGCTCCTGCTCGTGCTCGCGCGCACGCCGGGGCTCAAGGAAATCTTCCCCGTCGCCGATTTCTTCCAGGTGGCGCTCGTCGCGCACGTGGACCTGTCGGTCCTCGTCTGGTTCCTTGCCTTCGCGGGCGTGCTGTGGAGCCTTGCGTGCGATGCCCGCGGCATCGCCGTGGGCTGGGTCGCCCTGGCGCTGTGCGCCGCCGGGACGCTGGCGCTTTGCGTGGCCCCGCTCGCGGGGAACGCGGTGCCGGTGCTGGCCAACTACATCCCCGTCATCGACAACGCCGCGTTCCTGGGCGGTCTTGCCGCCATCGGCGCCGGCGTCGCGCTTGCGGCGACGCGCACGTTCTGGGCGGCTCGCGCCTTTGCCCCGACCCTCGACGGCGAGTCGGCGCTACGCTGGGGAATCCTCGGATCGGCCGTCGCGACGGCCATTGCCCTGGCCGCCTTCGGCTGGTCGTGGATGGAGCTCTCGCCGCACCTCGAGCGCAAGGCCTACTACGAGCTGCTCTTCTGGGGCGGCGGCCACGTGCTGCAGTTCACGTGGACCCTGCTCATGCTCGCCGGCTGGCTGTGGCTTGCGAGCGCTCTGGGGCTGCGCCCGGCACTTTCGCCTCGCGTGACGCTTCTCGTCTTCACGATCGCGCTGGCCTGCGTGTTCGTCACCCCCGTCATCTACATCGCCCACCCGGTCGCCTCGGTGGAGCACCACAAGCTGCAAACCTGGCTCATGCGTTTCGGCGGCGGGCTCGCGATCCCGCCGGTTCTCCTCGCGCTCCTGTGGGCGATGCGCAGCCTGCCATCCCTCGACGCGCAGAAGCGCCCGATCTTCGGGGCGCTCGCGGCCTCCATCGGGCTCTTCGCGGCCGGCGGCCTCATCGGCTTTGCCATCAGCGGGGCCAACGTGAAGATCCCGGCGCACTATCACGGCTGCATCGTCGGGGTGACGCTCGCGTTCATGGGACTGGCCTACCACCTCCTGCCGCAGCTCGGTTTCGCCGCGCCGCGCTCGCGTCTGGCCGCGTGGCAGCCCTGGCTCTACGGCGGAGGGCAGCTCGCGCACATCGTGGGCCTGGTGTGGTCGGGCGGATACGGCGTTGAACGCAAGGTGGCGGGCGCCGCGCAGGTGCTGCGCACGCCGCAGGAGGTGGCGGGCATGGGGCTCATGGGCCTGGGCGGCCTGGTAGCGATCCTGGGCGGCCTCGCGTTCGTGATCGTCGTGATCGGCGCCCTGCGTCGTCCCGCCGGCGCCGAGACCGCCTGAGCGCACCGGTCATGACGCGCGAAGAGCGCATGCTTTCCGCGACCGCGGCCGCATGCGCGGCGCTGGTCTTCATCATCGTCGCTGCCAGCGCCTGGCTGAGGCTCGTGGCCGTGCCCTGTCCGCCGGCAGGGTGCGAGGGATTCACGCTCACCGATGCCGTGCGCCTCGCGCACCGCGTGGCCGCCATGGGCGTGACGGTCCTGGCCCTCGTCATCATCGCGCTGGCGTGGAAGGCGCCCCGGCGCTGGGGCCTGCGCATCGCCGCGGCCATCCTCTTCGGCCTCGTGGCCGCGCTCGCCGTCATCGGCCGCCGGTCGGCGGGAGCCGCCCCGCCCGAGGTGATGCTCGCCAACCTGCTGGGGGGCCTCACGCTTCTTGCGGTCTCCGTGGCCCTGGCCGTCGCCCCGCGCCAGCCGCGGGGACGGATCGCACTCCCCTTCGCTGCCGCAGCGTTGCTGTTCGCCGTGTCCACAGGGACGGGGGGCCTGCTGGTCATGGCACCGCCGGCCGACACCGCGTCGCTGGGCCTCGCCCATCGCGCCCTTTCCTGGGCCACCCTGGCGGGCTGGGGGCTGCTGGCGTTCGCAAGCGCACCCCCGGCCGGTGTACGTGCGGCAACGCGCCTCGCCGCCGCGCTCATGGCGCTTCAGGTCCTGCTCGCGCTGTCGTTGCCCGCCGGGCCACTGGCGCGTTGGCTTCACAACCTGCTCACGTCCGCGGCGCTTCTCCCCGTCATTGCTGCAGCGCTGTCCTGCCGGGCCCCCTTGCGCCCCGATCCCGCGCACCCCGAACGCCTGCCTGCCGGATCCTGAGCGGCAGCCGGGTTATCATGGGCGCTCCCAACGCCCTGTGCCCATCCCTTCATGCAGCCCGGAGAACCGCGCTCACGCGGGCCCGACATCCCGGTCGAGCAATTCCTCGTCAACCTGCCGCTCTTCAGCGATCTCACGCCCGAGGAGATCCAGCGCGTCGCGGGCGGCACTCGCCGCATCTACGCGACCAAGGGCGAGACGCTTTTCACGCGAGGCGACCGTTGCGAGGGCTTCCACGTCGTCCTCTACGGGCAGGTGAAGCTCTTCGTCACTTCACCCCAGGGCTCCGAGAAGGTGATCGAGATCATGGGCCCGGGCATCTCGTTCGGCGAGGCGGTCCTCTTCATGGACATCCCCTACCCCGTCTCGGCGCAGGCGCTCAAGGATTCGCTCCTGCTGCACGTCTCCAAGAGCCTCGTCTCGGAGGAGATCGTGCGCGATCCCCGCTTCGCGAGGCGGCTGCTGGCCGGCATGTCGAAGAAGCTTCACCAGCTCATCCACGACGTGGAGGCCTACTCGCTTCGCTCGGGGCTGGAGCGCGTGATCGGCTACCTGCTGCGCGACGACGCCATTTCCGACGGCTCCGCGCGCTCGACGAGCGTGACGCTGCCCGCCAACAAGATGATCGTGGCCTCGCGCCTCAATCTCACGCCGGAGTACTTCTCGCGCATCCTGCACGAGCTGGCCGGCGCGGGGCTGATCGTGATGGAGGGCCGTTCGGTTTCGGTCCCCGACATCGAGCGCCTGCGTACCTACACCGGCTGAACGCGCAACCATGGCCGCCCGCACCTCATCCAAGCCGAAATGCGGACCGCCGGCCGCCGCAAACCTCCTCGCCCCCCAGGTCGAGGAGTGGCTCAAGGCCGCCGCCCTCGACGTGGCCGACGACGGGATCGTCATCTCCGATGCGTCGACCCCCGATGCGCCGATCGTCTATGTGAGCCCGTCGTTCGAGCGGCTCGTGGGTTACTGCGCCGCCGAAATCATCGGCACCAACTGCCGCATGGTGCAGGGGCCGGGCACCGATCACGAGACCGTGAAGGGCATCGCGATCGCGCTGCAGAAGGGCAAGGTCTTCCAGGGCGAGATCCTCAACTATCGCAAGGACGGCACGCCCTTCTGGAATTTCCTGCGCATCGCGCCCATCCGCGACGCCGCCGGGAAAGTCACCCACCATGTGGGCACCCAGTCGGACGTGACCGAGCTGCACCACGCGCGCGAGCGCGAGCACGACTTGCAGGACACGGTCGCCCACGCCTCGCGCGTGCGCACGGTGGCCGCGCTGGGCGCGTCGCTCGCGCACGAAGTGAATCAGCCGCTCGCGGCCATCATCACCAACGCCGAGGCGGCGCTGCGCTTCCTCGACGCCGGCAACCCGGCGGAAGTGCGCGAGGCCCTGGTGGCCATCGCCGGCGATGCGCGGCGCGCCGGCGAGATCATCCATCGCGCGCACCGACTCGTTCGCAAGCAGCCCGCGGCAGCCGAGGCCGTCGATCCCGCGCGCACCGCCTCCGAGGTTCTCGACTTCGCGCGTGCACGGCTTCGCCATGCCGGCGTCAAGGCGCGTCTCGAGGCGGCCGGAACGCTGCCGCGCGTAATGGCCGATCCCATCCAGCTCCACCAGGTGCTCCTCAATCTCGTGGTGAATGCGATCGAGGCGATGGAGGGCGCGGCGCCCGGCACCGAGCGCACGCTGGTCGTGGCGATCGAGCGCGAAACGGGCGGCGTGCGCCTTCGCGTGCAGGACACCGGTCCAGGCGCCGACGACGAATCCCTGGCCCGCATGTTCCGGACATTCCATACGACGAAGGCCCGCGGCACCGGCCTGGGACTGCTCGTCACGCGCTCCCTCGTGGAGGCGCACGGGGGGCGGCTGGAAGTTGCGCGCAACCCCGGCCGCGGCCTCGTCTTCACGATCCACCTGCCCGGAGAAGAGCCGAAATGATCGCCGCCGAAGGCGTAAGCCTCTACATCATCGACGACGACCCGTCCGTGCGCGCCTCCCTCACTCGCCTGCTGCGCGCCGAGGGCGCGAATCCAGAGACGTTCGCCACGGCAGAGGACTTTCTCGACTTCCTCCCCAGTGTCGCCGGGCCGGCCTGCGCGCTCCTCGACATCGGGCTCCCGGGCAAGAGCGGGATCGAGTTGCACGCCCGCCTGCAGGCCTTGCGTCCCGAGATTGCGGTCGTGTTCCTCACCGGGCACGGCGACGTGCCCGGAGCGGTCACCTCCATGAAGCGGGGGGCCATCGACTTCCTGCTGAAGCCGTTCGAGGCCGCGACCCTCATCGCCGCCCTGACCCGCGCCATCGAGCGCGCACGCCTGGCCTTCGGCGACAAGGCCACCAAGCGCGACATCGCACTGCGATACGGGGATCTCACGCCGCGCGAGCGCGAGGTGCTCACCCACGTGATCGCCGGCAAGCGCAACAAGGTGATCGCCGCCGAGATCGGCACGACCGAGAAGACGGTGAAGGTGCACCGCGGCCGCATCATGGAGAAGATGCAGGTGCGCTCCGTGGCCGACCTCGTGCGCGCCGCCGACAAGCTCGGCATCAAGCCAACCCCCTCGCCACCGCGCGGCTGATCGCGCCCCCTCCATGACCGACCCCTTCCACGAAGACTCGCTCAAGGCGCTCAACGCCGATGGCCCCCTGCGCGCCCGGATCCGTGAGATCCACTGGGCGGTGCGATCATTCATGCCGTTCGTCGCCCGCATCGCGGTCGCGATCTACGACCCGGAGACCACGCTCCTCAAGACGTTCGTGCACTCGAGCGAGGGCGACGACCCCCTGCCGCATTACCAGGCGCCGCTCGACGAGGTTCCGTCGCTGAAGAGGGTCATCGAGGAAGCGCGCCCGCGAGTCATCCAGAACATGCTCACCTTCGAGGACGCGCATAGCGAGCATTCCCGCCGCCTGGGCCGCTCGGGCTATGCCGCGAGCTATACGCTCCCGATGTTTTCCAACAGCAACTTCTTCGGATTCGTGTTCTTCAACTCGCGCCAGCCGGAGGTGTTCACCGAGACCGCGCTCTCGCAGCTCGACGTCTTCGGCCACCTCGTCTCCCTGCTGGTGATCCAGGAGCTCGGGGCAGTCCACACGCTTTCCGCGGCACTGGAGAGCGCGCGGCACCTCGTGCATGCCCGCGACGCCGAGACCGGGACGCACCTCGACCGGATGTCCCGCTACGCCCGGGTCATCGCCCGCGCGATAGCCGATCGGCACGGCCTCGACGACGAGTACATCGAGCGCATCCAGGCCTACGCGCCGCTCCACGACATCGGCAAGATCGGCATCCCGGATTCGATCCTGCTCAAGCCCGAGGGACTCAGCGACCCGGAAAAGGAAGTGATGCGCACGCACAGCAACCGGGGGCAGACGATCATCGACGACCTGGTGACCACGTTCGGTCTCGGTGCCCTGGCCGATACCGAGGTGGTTCGCAACATCGCGCTCTTCCACCACGAACGCGTGGACGGCAAGGGCTACCCGTACGGCCTCGCGGGCGATGCGATTCCGCTGGAGGCGCGAATCGTGGCCGTGGCCGACGTCTTCGACGCTCTCACCAGCCGCCGGCCCTACAAGGAGGCCTTCGCGAACGATCTGGCCTTCACCATGATCGAGCAACTGGCGGGATCGCACCTCGACGAGGAATGCGTGCGGGCCCTCGTCGACAACCGGCCCGAAGTCGAGCGCATCCAGGCGAAGTTTCGCGAGGACTTGCTGGGCTGATCAGCCCGCCGCCTGCCGAAGGATCGCTTCCATGGCGCCAGCGATGCCCGATGCAGCCTGCGGCGCGAACCGGTTCGCGTCGTGCACGACGTTGAGCGTGAGCCGCCCGCCCCAGGTGCTCGCCGCCACGAAGAGCGGCTGGTGCGCCATCGGGCACAGGGCGAACGAGATCTCGTCCACGCAAATGCCGTTCGCTTCGGGCAGCGCCTCGACACGGCCCACGTTGCTGAGCATGAAGGCGGTCGGCATGCGCTCGATGTAGGCCGCGAAGCCGGCAATGCCCTCGGGACTGGCCGGCATCGTCTCGGCTGGCGGCACCAGGTGATAGAAAAGGTTACCGCAGCCTGCCGCCACCTGGCGACGCAGATCCGTCGTCAGGAAGGTCGCGAGCGGCCAGAGATCCCCCGGGCCGGCCACGCGGCGCAGCGACGACAGCAGCGTCACGTAGAAGCCCGGAGTGGCATCGTCCATCGGCGACCGCAGGTTGCCTCGCAGATCGACCGGGCTCGTGAGCATGAGTGCGGGCGTGGCGCCCTCCGGAAACAGGTCACGCGCGGCGATGAGTTCCGCCGCCCCGATGACTCCGTGGACGCTTGCGCCATGCTCCCGTGCGCGGCGTGCAAGGCGGGACACGGTCTCCGCGTCCACATGAACGGCAATGATGCGGGGACGAACCGGCCCGGCCTGGCGGGCAAAGCCCGGCATCGTCTCGGCCCGCAACGGCTCCCGACGCAAGACTTCCTTCCATTCCCGGGCCCTGGCTGCGCCCGCATCGCCGGACAGCGCTTCCGGAAACGCTTCCATGAGCGAGGTCCGTGGCGCAACTGGCGCGGGCAGCTCCCTCGCGCCACGCGCTGCGTCGATCAGGTCCGCCACCAGCCGGAATCCCGAACGGGCATCGCCGATCGAGTGATGAAATACGACGGCAAAGGCCCAGCTGCCGGCCGTCCGCTCGAGCCAGTGGGCCCGGATGAGTGGCGCCTCGCCCAACTCGAACGGCTGGGTGAGCCGCGCCGCCAAGGTCGCCCGCCAGTCGTCGCCCGCAGCCTCACGGGCCATGCTCGCGCGCAAGCCGGGGCACGGCACGAAGACGAGCCGCCCTTCCGCGTCGGTTTCGATGGCGACCGAAAGTGCAGGATGGATCGCCTGCGCATCGGCGAGCGCAATTTCCAGCCGCTCCGCATCCAGCGGCCCGCGGCCTTGCGCAAGCACGGCGAAGTTCATCGACGAGCAGCGGTCGAGGAACCAGAAGAATGCCTCGGCACGATCGAGGCGACGCGATGGCGGTCTGGTCACGGCGGTCTCGCGGGTCGGGGTCTCAAAACAACGGGGACGTGTTCGCGAACACGCCCCCGTTGTACATCCTCAGGCAAGCGCAGGCTAGTTCAGCTTCACCTTCGCCTCGATGCCTTCGCCCTTGAGCATGGTGTACTCCACCATGGAACCGTCATAGAGCTTCGTCTGCTTGTTGCCGATCAGCTCGCTGGAAACGAACCAGCTCACGGAAGCCCAGTGGCCGGTGTTGCAGAAGCTGATCTGCTCGCCGGTCATGGGCACGCCAGCGTACTTGTAGAGCGTCTCGAGCTGCGCCTTGCTGCGGAACTCGCCACCGCCGTTCACGGTCATCCACTGGTTCGGCAGGTTCTTCGCGCCGGCGATGGTGCCGCTCATCGTCGCCTTCGGATGCCGGGCGATGCCGACGTACTGGTCCTCGGGACGACTGTCCACGAGGAGGACGCCGGCCACGCGCGCCTTCTTCACGTCGGCCATCGTGACGAGCATTTCCTTGCGCAGATTCGCCTTGAAGGTCCTGGGCGTCGCCTTGACGATGCCTTGCTGCAGCGGGGCCTTTTCGTCTTCCGTGTAGGTGCCCATGCCGCCGTTGAGGATCGAGACGTTGTCGTGCCCGAGCACCTTGAACGTCCAGTAGACGCGCGTGGCCTGGCCGACGTCGAGGGTGGTATTGCCCTGCGGTACCAGCACCACGTGGGTGTTGTTGTCGATGCCGAGCTTGGTGCCGATCATCGCGACCAGGGGCTTGATGTCCTCCGGGAACATGTCGGGAACCTTGTCCGACTTGCGCTCGACTCTCCAGCCATCCTTCCCGTAGTTGGTGTTGACCGCGCCCGGGATGTGCGCCTCCATGTAGTCCTTCGACGACTGGAAGTCGACGATGACGATTCCGGGCTTGCCCACGTTGGCGATGACCCACTTGGAGTCGACCAGCGGGTCGGCCGCAAGGGCAGCGCCCGCCATTCCGAAAGCCAGCAGCAGCCCGATGCCCAGCCGGGCAACGGAACGAGTGAACCAGATCTTCATGTGCTTCTCCTTGACTGTCGATTGCCGGGAAGGTGCCCCGATGCGTGCAGTTGCAAGGATACCGTCCGGCACCGCAGGGCGAAATGCGCGTGGTCAAAGGCGCTTCGGGCAAGGGAAAGAGTGTTGGCCCTTCGGGCCATGGACCTATTGCAAAAGCCCGGTTTTGCGCTAGAATCCGGCCCATGAAAGATGCATTCCACATGCCGCTTCTGGATGCCGAGGGCTACCTCATCGAGCCGCGTGAATGGACCGAGGAAGTCGCGGTCGCCCTTGCGCTCAAGGAACGCATCGAACTCGGTCCGGACCACTGGGATGCCATCCGGTTCATGCGCAGCTACTGGGAGGAGCACCAGCTCACGCCCGACGCGCGCTTCGTGATCTGGCACCTGGTCGAGCGCCTCGGACCGGGCGCGCGCAACAAGCTCTTCGAGCTGTTTCCGTACGGCTATCCCGGACAGGCCTGCAGGATCGCCGGAATGAGACGCCCGCGCGCCTGGAGCACGGGATGACTTCCGGGACGTGTTCGCGAACACGTCCACGGATCGGTTGCGGCCTACTTTCCTGACGGCCAGACGGTACCCTGGTTGCCGGCCGTGACCTGCGCCATGCCCTTCAGCACGAACTTCTGCAGGCGCTTGCCCTCGTAGGTTTCCGCCGTGTAGATGTTGCCCTTCGAGTCCGTGGCGATGCTGTGCACGCCGTAGAACTGGCCCGGCTGGCGACCGCCGTCGCCGAAGGTCGTGACTTCCTGCAGGGTCTCCCGCAGCACCACGCGCACCACCTCGTTCGTCCCGTCGGCGAGGTAGAGGTACTTCTGCTGCGGATCCTTCGAGAAGGCGAGATCCCACGCCGAGCCCGAGCCCAGCGTGTTCCTCGCGAACTGCGCTTCCTTCACGAAAGTGCCGTCGGGCTTGAAGACCTGAACGCGGTCCGCCTGCCGGTCGCAGACGTAGACGAGCCCGTCGTTCGCGCGCTCGACGCAATGGACGGGGGTGCGGAACTGCCTCGGAAGGGGCGCGGCGGGATCGTACTTGCCGAGGCCGGCATCGTCGGGCCTGTTCCCGTAGGCACCCCAGTACCGCTTCAACTTTCCGGTGTCGGCGTCGAGCACCGCGACGCGCCTGTTCCGGTAGCCGTCGGCGACATAGGCCTCGTTCGTCTTCGGATCCACCCAGATCTTGGCCACGCGCCCGAAGCTGGCGGCATCGTTGCTGCCCTTGCCTGCGCCCGGCCTGCCGACCTGCATCAGGAACTTGCCCTCTTTCGTGAACTTGAGGATGTGACCATCGCGATCGCCATTGCCGCCGATCCAGACATTGCCCCGGTAGTCGACGTGCAGGCCGTGCAGGGATTGCGGCCAGTCGTAGCCCTTTCCCGGGCCGCCCCACGAGCGCACGAGGTTGCCCGACGCGTCGAAGTCGAGAACGGGAGGTGCCGGCCTGCAGCACTCGCCAACCTTGAGTTCGAGCGCGCGCTCGTTGCTGTGCAGCGTCTGGCCGCCACGGTGAAGCACCCAGACATGGTCCTGATCGTCGACCCACAGGCCGATCGCCATGCCGAGCACCCAGTGATCGGGCAGCGGCTTTGGCCAGAGCGGGTCGACCTCGAACTTTGGCGCCTCGACGGTACGGCCTTGCGCGTGCGCCGTGCCATGGATGAAAGCCTGGCCCATGCCCAGCCAGGCCGCCACGGCGGCGGTCCATGCAATCGCGGCGCCGCGTTGCGTGACATTCATCTCATGCGCTCCTTGAAGACGAGCGTTCGGGGACGTGTTCGCGAACACGCCCCCCATTGGCTCGACCGCAATCCGCAGCGTGCCGGCACTCAGCCCTTCAGGCAAGTGCTCATGAAGGAGCGGCGCTCGTCGCCGTGCAGATCCTTCTTCCCGGCCTGCTGGTTGCAGGTCTTCATCCTGTTCTGTTGCTTGTGGGCGCCGACGTCGTATTGCGCCTCGTTCACGGTCCTGGTGACCGCAACGCCGTCCTTCAGGCAACGGTTCATGAACCGGTCGTGCTCCTCGCCCTTGCGGCCCTTGGCCTCCTGGGCACAGGCTTCCGCCCGGGTCAGGCCAGGCGACGGCTTGATGAGTTGCTCGATGGCAAGAGCGGGTGATGCGAAGACGACGGACATGACGGCACAAGCCACTGCGTAACGCAGAACGGTTTTCATGGGCACCTCCTCAGGTCGATGGGCCCCGATGGAGGAAGGACGCCGCCGGCGCCTTCGGTCATCGGGTGGCGCCATCAGACCCGAAGCGCGGCACGGCGGCCCGGCAGAAACCCGGCTCGCAAAAACCCGAAATTCGATTGCGTCTCGCCGTCCCGGCAGCGGTCAGGGTGGTCGGGAAGGCGGTTATTTCTTGAGCTTGGTGATGCCCAGCATGTTCATCACGTACTTCTCGTAGAACGGCTCCGACGTCCCGTTCTTCATCTTGCGGATGAAGTACTTCTCGAAGGCGATCTTGGCCAGGTGGACCCACTTGCCCTCGGAGAACCAGTTGACGTTTCGCGGCGGGATCTGCGGCAGTGCCACGAACGCGATGCCCGTGTTGCCCATATCGGCCAGGCACACGGCATTCCACGTCGCCTTCTCGGCCGGGGCCTTGCCGTCGAGCTCGGCGCGGATGTTGTGCGCGGTCGCCGTGACCATCGACTCGATCATGAAGCCGGTCTTGGGCGCGCCGGTCGGAACCGGCGTCGGCTCGACGGGAGGAATGGCCACGCAGACGCCGACCGCGTAGATGTTCTTGTACTTCGGGTTGCGCTGGTTCGCGTCGATGAGGATCATGCCGCGCGGATTGGTGAGGCCCTCGATGCCGAACACCGCATCGATCCCCTTGAACGCGGGCAGCATCATCGAGTACTTGAACGGCAGCGCATGCTCCTTCTTCGGCTTGCCCTCCTCGTCATGCTCCATCACGTGCATGGTGCCGGCCTCGACCTTCGTCACCTTGGCGTTGCAGATCCACTTGATGTGCTTGTCACGCATCGCCGACTCGAGCATCGTCCTGGAGTCGCCCACGCCGCCGAGGCCGAGATGCCCGATGTAGGGCTCGGACGTGACGTAGGTCATCGGCACGCGGTCGCGCAGCTTCGCTTGCGCAGCTCGGTGTCCATGATGAAGGCGAACTCGTAGGCGGGCCCGAAGCACGACGCGCCCTGCACCGCGCCGACCACGATCGGGCCCGGCTCCTTGACGAAAGCGTCCCACGCGTCCGCCGCGTGCGCCGCGTGATCGACGTTGCAGATCGACTGCGTGTGGCCCTCCGGCCCGAACCCCTCGATCTCGTCGAACGCGAGCTTCGGGCCCGTGGCGATGATCAGAAAGTCGTAGTCCAGGAAGGTGCCGTCGCCGAGCTCGACCTGGTTCCGGTCGGGATGCACGCGCTTCGCGCCCGACGGGTTGAAGGCGATGCCCTTCTTCCCGAGGTGGGGCGCGGCCGGAAATTCGATATCGTCCCGCTTGCGCCAACGCACCGCCACCCAGGGGTTGGATGGCACGAAGTGAAAGTTCGGGCCGTTGCCGACGACCGTCAGCTTGTCGCCTGCGCGAAGCTGTTCCTGCATTTCGTAGGCCATCGGCATGCCGCCGAGCCCCGCACCGATGATGACGATATTTGACATGATCGACCGTCCTTTCCTGTCTCAATTCGCTCCTGGACCAACGCAGAACCGCCCGACCGGGCGCGCGTGAACTGGATCAAGCCCGGCGCAAAACCGGGCGCCGGCTGCCCGGGCCAGCTCAGGCCCCGGCATTTCCCACCGTCATGCCCCCGCAAACGTAGAGTACCTGCCCGGTGATGAAACCCGCCCTCTCGTCGAGGAGCGAGGCCACGGCATGCGCCACATCCTCCGGCGCGCCCAGCCGCTTGATCGGAATGCCATCGATTATCGCACGCGTGCGCGGCGAATCGGCTGGATTCACGCGGTGGAAAAGTTCGGTCCCGATGGGGCCCGGGCCCACGGCGTTCACGGTAATGCCGTGCGGCGCCAGCTCCAGCGCCCAGGTCTTCGTCATGCCGTGAATGCCCGCCTTGGCGGCAGCGTAGACGGTGCGCAATTCCTTCCCGAGTGCGGCGCGCGAGGAAATGTTCACGATGCGCCCGAAGCGCGCTGCCTTCATGGCCGGAAGGAGCGCCTGGACGCATTGCATCGAGCAGCGCAGGTTGAGGCTCACCACCGCGGCCAGGTCCGCGCTCGTCGCCTCCTCCAGCGTGCCCGGTCTAACCGTGCCGACGTTGTTGACGAGGCGGGTGATCGGCCGGTTCCGCATCGCGCGCGCCAGGGCCTCCCGCGTCGCCTCTTCGCTCGCGAGGTCCACCTCGATGAATGTCTCGGCGGGCAGCGGCGCCCGCGGCGGCTCGCGATCGAGCGTGACGACGTCGAAGCCGTCCGCGGCCAGCCGCGTGGCCGCCGCGCGGCCAATGCCCTGGCTGGCACCGGTGATGAGCACGCAATCCTTCATCTGAAGTTCCTTCTCGCAGGGCCGCGCGCTGTTCGGAGCGCCGGCGGGAAAGTAGTATTGTCACCCAAACGCACCGCAACCCGCTCAAGGAGCCGCTCGTGAAGATTGCGTCAACTGGTCGAATCCTGTTCACCCTGCCTCTGGCGCTCGCCTTGTCCTGCCCGACCCTGGCCACCGCCCAGTCCTACCCGAACAAGGCCATCAAGCTGATCGTGCCGCTCTCGGCGGGCGGCACGGGCGACACGCTCGCGCGCACCGTCGGCGAAGCAATCTCGAAGGAACTGGGACAGCCCGTGGTGATTGAAAACAAGCCCGGCGCCGGCGGCCTGGTGGGCACCGAGCTCGTGGCCGCGGCGCCCGCGGATGGCTACACCCTGCTCGCGGTGAGCCCCTCGCACGTCATCAACCCGTTGATACACGCCGACAAGAAGACCTACGACCCGATCAACGGCTTCGAGCCGATCACGGTGATGGCCAACACGCACCAGATCATCGTGGCGCATCCGTCCGTGCCGGTGAAGACGCCGCAGGAACTCATCGACTACGCCAAAAAATACCCCGGCAAGCTCAACTACGGTTCCGCCGGAGCGGGGTCGGCCACGCACCTGAACATGGAGCTGTTCCTCTCGATGGCCGACATCAAGGTGGTGCATGTGCCCTACAAGGGCTCGACTCAGGCGCGCCAGGACGTGCTTTCGGGCCAGGTGCAACTCGCCATGGATGGCCTCCTTCCCCTGCAGCCGCTCATCAAGGCCGGGCGCCTGACACCGATCGGGCTCACGAGCAGCAAGAGGGCGCAGAGCAACCCGGAGATCCCGCTGCTCGGCGAAGTGGTGAAGGGCTATGCCTCCGATACCTGGTATGGAATCCTCGCCCCGGCCGGGACGCCCAAGGATGTCATCGCCAAGCTGCATGCGGCGGCGGCCAGGGCGCTCAACTCGCCGGAGGTGAAGGAACGATTCCAGAAGCTCGGCGCCGAGACCGTCGGCAATACGCCGGGTGAATTCCGCAAGCTCCTCGAGACCGAGCAGCAGACCTGGACAAAAGTCCTTAAGGCGTCCGGCGCGAAGGTGGACTGATGAAGCGCGCCACCACGCAATTGCGCGAGCTGATCGGCCGCGGCCCGACCCTCTACGTGCCCGGCTGCTACAACGCCATGAGCGCGAAAGTGCTCGAGAACGCCGGCTTCGGCGCGATCTACATGACGGGCTACGGCACTTCCCTCGCGCTCACGGGGCTCCCCGACGTGGGCCTCACGACGATGAGCGAGATGGTGGCCAATGCGCGCTACATCGCTTCCGCCGTCGGGATCCCTCTGATCGCCGATGCGGACACCGGGTTCGGCAATGCAATCAACGTCATCCGCACGGTTCTCGAATACGTCGCGGCCGGGGTGGCGGGGATCCACCTGGAGGACCAGGTGAGCCCGAAGCGCTGCGGCCACGTGGCCGGGCGCCTCGTCATCCCGATGGAAGAAGCCGTGGGAAAGATCCGGGCGGCGGCGGACACGCGCGACGGGCTCGATCCGGATTTCGTGCTCATCGCCCGCACCGATGCGCGCGGCGCGTCCGGCGGCTCGCTCGACGACGCCATTCGCCGGGTCAACGCCTACCTGGACGCGGGCGCGGACCTGGGATTCATCGAAGGACCCACTTCCGCCGAGGAAGTGCAGCGCATCTGCAGGGAAGTGAAAGGGCCGGTCTTCTACAACATGACGGGGGTCTCGCCGCGCTTCACCCTGGACGAACTGCGCGCGATGGGTATCGCCGTCTGCATCTCGCCCAATGCGATGCTGCGCTCGGCGCTGGGAGCCATGCACGACCTCGCGGCGCAGATGCACGCCGAGGGCCCTGTCGCCGAAACCCGTTTCATGGAGGGTTTCCGGAAGCACCCCTGGGCGACCTGCATACCTTCGCGGGCTTCGACCAGGTACGTGCCTGGGAAAAGGGAGTACCTGGGCGAGGACGCCATGAAGAAGTATGCGCACTCCGTGGGGCACGTTCCCCGATAGCCGGCGAATGGGTCTCACGCTCTACGAGAAGATCTGGAACGCCCACGCGGTCGCAAGCGGCCCGGGGGGGCGCACCCTCCTCTACATCGACCGCCACCTCCTGCACGACGGCAGCTTTCATGCGTTCGAGGCGCTACGCCATGCCGGGCGGAAGGTGCGGCGCCCCGATGCGGCGTTCGCGACACCGGATCACTACGTGCCGACTCGCAACCGCAACCCCATCGAGCACCCGGAACTGCGCGAAAAGGTCGAGACGCTCGCCGCCAATGCGGCGGCAGCCCGCATCGCGATCTTTCCGGTGGGCGACGAACGCCAGGGCATCGCGCATGTGATCGGGCCGGAACAGGGCATCACGCAGCCCGGCATCACGCTGGTGTGCGGCGACTCCCACACCTCGACCCATGGAGCGCTCGGGGCACTGGCCTTCGGCATCGGCGCCTCCGAGGTCGCGCACGTGCTGGCGACACAGGCGCTCTGGCAGGCTCGGTCGAAGGCGATGCGCGTGAACGTCGACGGCACACTCTCTCCCGGCGTTCACGCCAAGGACATCATCCTCGCGCTGATCGCGCAGATCGGCGCGTTCGGCGGAGCGGGCCACACGCTGGAGTACGCCGGCCGCGCGATCCGCTCGCTCTCCATGGAAGCGCGCATGACCATCTGCAACATGTCGATCGAGGCGGGAGCGCGCGCCGGTCTCGTCGCGCCGGACGACACGACCTTCGGGTACCTGCTGGGCCGACCCCACTCGCCCCGTGGCGCCGATTGGGAGCGCGCGCTGGCACGCTGGCGAACCCTCGCCTCCGACGACGATGCCCGCTTCGACAGCGAGGTTGCACTCGATGCGAGCACGATCGAGCCCATGGCCACCTGGGGCACGAGCCCCGAGCATGGGGTCGGCGTGACGGGCGTCGTTCCGGATCCCTCGCAGCAACGCGATGCAGCCCGGCGCGGCAGCATGGAGAAGGCGCTGCTTTACATGGACCTCGCACCCGGCCAGCCGATCGCGGGCCTCGCGATCGACCGCGTGTTCATCGGCTCGTGCACCAACAGCCGCCTCGAGGACCTTCGCGCGGCCGCCGAGGTCGTGCGCGGACGCAAGGCCGTGGTGCCTGCGATGGTGGTGCCCGGCTCCGGTCTCGTGAAGCGCGCCGCCGAGGCCGAGGGGCTCGACCGCGTCTTTCTCGAGGCAGGCTTCGACTGGCGCGACGCCGGTTGCTCGATGTGCGTCGGCATGAATGGCGACCTGGTGGAGGCGGGGCAGCGCTGCGCCTCGACCTCCAACCGCAACTTCGAGGGCCGGCAGGGCAAGGGCGCGCGCACGCACCTGATGAGCCCCGCCATGGCCGCAGCCGCAGCGGTCACCGGCAGGATCACCGATGTGCGCAGGCTGATCTCCCGTCCCAACGTGCAAGGGTAGCCGCATGGACCCCTTCACCAGCCTCACCGCCGTCGCCGTCCCGCTCGATATCGTGAACGTCGATACGGACCGCATCGTTCCCGCGCGCTTCCTGCGCAAGCCGCGCTCCGCCGGCTACGAAAACTTTCTCTTCCACGACCTGCGCGAGAGCGAGCCGGATTTCGTGCTCGACCGCCCCGGATACCGCGACGCGAAGATCCTGGTCGCCGCCGAGAACTTCGGCTGCGGCTCCTCGCGCGAAGCCGCTGTCTGGGCCCTCGCCGGCCGGGGACTGCGCGCCTGGATCGCGCCTTCGTTCGGCGACATCTTCCTCGAGAACTCCTTCAAGAACGGCGTGCTGGCGATCACGCTCCCGAACGAGCGCGTCGCGGCCATCCGCGCCCTCCTGACGGCGAACCCGGGCGTCGAACTCACGATCGACCTTCCGTCGCAGACGCTGCGACTGCCGGACGGATGCGTCGTTGGATTCGAGGTCGATCCCTTCCGGAAGGAATGCCTGCTCGCGGGCGTCGACGAGATCGACCTCACGCTGCGCTACGAGAAGGAAGTCGCCGCCTACGAGTTGCGCCAGCGCGAGGAGACGCCCTGGCTCGTGGGGACGACCTGATCTCAACGCCGGAGGGTGATTTTCCCAATCACTGCGTGCCGGCCGCGACATCCGCCTTCCGGGGCGCCTGCTCGACGCTCTGCCGCATATCGCAATCGGGTAGCAACGCGCCGATGGCAAAGGGCCTGTCTTTCGACAAGCCCTTGAATAAATGGCGCGCCCGTCACGATTCGAACCTCGATCCCCTGGTTCGTCGAGGTAGCCGTCAACCCTTGACATCAATCACTTGTAGCGCTTGCCAACAGTCGCCCCTGGCGGATGGCATTGCACAAAGTGTTAGAACCGAAGGACCAACGGGGCTGACCTACGCCGCATTCGCGGCCGCTTTCCTCGTGGCGATCTTTGCAGTGGCGCTCGATTCCGCGGAGAAGGCTTTTCCCATCTACGCGATCTGCTTCGGCATCGCTTGCGCATTGGGAACCTTGCGCGAATCCATTATCCGTATACGCGTGGGTCATTCCGCATTCGTCTGCGAATACCTGCCGGGAAATCGAACAGCTCGCTATTCCGACGTCATCGACATGAATGTCGAAACGAGATACGTCGGGTGAACCTTTCACCGGCAGGTAGCGGTGATTGTGATCACAAGGCGTCACGGGTTTTCCGTTGTGCTGCGTCATTTCGATGAAAACATCGGCGATGCGTTCGGTGCGCTCCAGCGCAGATGGTCCGCCTGGATGGACCGTGTGCACCTACGTTGGCGCAAACAGCTCCCGTTGGAGCTCTTGATACCTTCGGCTCGTGAACATCGCCACTTCATTGCTATTCAGTCACTTAGAACGTCGCGCCAAATCTCGTCCAATCAGGACCCCCGCATCCAATTGCCGCACAACTAGGACCCGGACAAATCTCCCACAAAACATGGATATGATGCCCCCACTTTTTTCGGCGTATGCTCGACCGATTCCGATCTTACTACCCAAGGAGAATAGAAATGAGCAACCTCATTCGGCTTCTGGCTCTGGTAGCAGTCTCGCTTGCCCCATTGGCGGCGTGCGCGGGTTCGGAAGAGGAAGCAAATGCGCTCCTTGACCGCTGGTCGGCGGCATACAGTTCCAATGACCCGGAGGCAATCGCAAGGACTTATTCGCCTGACGGCATTCTTCTGGGAACCGTGAGTCCTGTCATATCCATTGGAACCGAGGCCATCAAGAAATACTTCTCGGCGTCGAAGGGAAGTGGCAACAAGAACGCGATCCAGGAAAGGCACACGATTGTGCTCGGCGACGACGCGGTACTCGTCACGGGCTTTTACGAGTTCACCGGGTCGACTGACGGCAAGGCGTGGGCTCGGCCGTCGCGCTACACCATGCTCGTGACGAAGCGCGGTGGCGAATGGCTCATCGCGCATCACCATTCTTCGCCTCACGTCTTGCCGAAGCAGTGAGTCCGCCTTGCCGAATCGTGGGTGTAGGGATCGTCCCCGCAGAGGTTCCCGCGCCCGCCAATTGAAAATGGGCCAGTCTTGCGACCGGCCCATTCGTGTTTCTGGCGCGCCCGGCAGGATTCGAACCCACGACCCCCTGGTTCTCAGGCGCCGACTGGGCAAGCCGCCTCACTCGTTCCATCAAAAACTTGCAGCGCTTGCCACCAATCGCGCCCAATCAAAGCCAATGCAGCCCAATGGCGCGGAGCGGGCTACCGGACCTCTTGCGGCATCAGTACGGCGGATTGACGACGGTATACTGCGATCCCTGCGGGGCATACCAGGTGCCACCGCATTGCTGATACACCATGCCGCCATAATTGACCGGAACGCAATTGGCCGGCACGGTGGCCACCATCGAGCCGACCGCGGCAGCCGTCACGGCCACCGCGCTGCCGACCACCGCCGCGGCTGCGACCGGATGATCCCAGCCGCCGCAACGACCCGTGCAGTCCACGTTCACGTTAACGTTTTTCTGTGCGTTGACGTTGTTGACGCTGGTGTTGCGCACCTCGTTCGTGCGCGCATCGGCCTTGCTGTTGTTGGCCTGCGCGCCCTGCCTGTCGCTGGCGCCACGATCCCCGCCGGCGCGCGCACCGGCTGCCCCACCACCCCCCCCACCCCCACCGCCGCGGCGCTGCGCTTCCGCGAGGGGTGCCATGACGAAGCTCGCCAGCATGGCGGCGGCCGCCGAGGCCAGGACCAGTTTGCTCATTGACGTTTTCATGTCCGCTCCTCTACTTTGCCTTGCGCTCGATGACGTCGATCTTCTTCGCCCCCTGGGGCGGCGTGAACGTGAAGGTCGAGTCCTTGAACGCGGGCTTCAGGTTCCAGCTGATCATCGAGACCGACTGCGGACGGGCTTCGTCGGCGCGGTTCGTGATCACGACCTTGCGCGGCAGCGGCTGGTCCCCGGTGGTGATCCAGATCTGCCAGTCGATGGTGCCCTGACGGAAGGCGTAGTGGTCGCAAAGATCCTTCCCGATGAAATCCTGGCCGGCGTTCATCGCCGAATCGATCTTGTCGAGCGGAGCGCCGGGGGTTCCCCAGCGGAAGAGATCCTCGAGCGGCAGCTCAATGCCGTACTTTTCCTCGAGCCTTCCGATCAGGTCTCCGATCGAGCCGGCGAATTCGACGGTCGAATAGAACTTCTGCGCGGGCGCATAGAGCGTCACCGTCTTGCCGTCAGAAGAAAAGCTGGCGATCGGCGCGGGCGCTGGACATCCTGGCGCGCAGCTTCGAGGGGCGTACCACGTCCAGATCCGCCTTGGCGGTATGCTGAAGCTTTTCGCCATCCTTCAGAACCCGCTCACCCGTGAGTTCCGTGGACACGCTGAAGCGCCTGAGCTTCTGCAGGTGGAAACCCATGTCCTTGAGGGCCTGGACAGATGCCGGATCGACCGCGCCCGCGGCGGACTTGGCGCCAGCTGACGGTGGGGTCTGCGCATACGTACCTGCTGCCGCGCATGAAATCGCAAGCAGGACGAGAACGAGTACTCTTTGTTGCATGGTTACCTCCGCGTCGCGAAAGGATGCCCGGGGCAATGGCTTCGATCGGGCCAGCGGGATTGTCCTCCGATTCATGCCGTGAGGCTATTGACCCTTGGCGCCAAGGGACCGCGCGACGTGGCGGCGGCATGCGGCTCGTCCTCGACCGTCAGGACTCCTGCGACGTCTTTCCCTCCGCCGACGCCCCTCGTGCCTGGTAACGCTCCATCACCTCCCGTGCGTTGAAAAGCAGCCGATCGTGGCCGAGCTTCTGGTCAAGCCCGGCATGGCGGACGACCTCGAGCACGCCGGGGTTCAGTCCTGCGAGCCACACCTCGGTGCCGGCCTGCGCCCACCGTTGCTCCCCCTCCATCAGCATTTGCAGCGCCGAATATTCGAGATCGGAAACGCGGCTCATGTCCAATGCCAGCACGCGCGGCTTGTGCTGCGCGACCAGCTCCCGGACTCGGTCGGCGACGTACTGCGCGTTGACGAAGAAGAGGCGCCCCTCCGGCCGCACGATCAGCAGGCCCTCGAAGGTCTCGTCGTCCGGGTGCTCGGGCGACATCGGTCGCAGCACGTCGGCTCCGCGCTTGCGGCCGATGACCGACACGCGCGGATGCGCCGTCTGAATGGCCAGCCCGATCATCGATACGATAATCGCCACGACGATGCCATTGAGCGTGCCGAATACGAGTACGCCCGCGCAGGCGACGAGCGCCCAGCGAAACTCCATGCTGCGCACCCCACGGATGGCGCGGAACTCCGTGGGCTGGATCAGCCCGACCGAGTAGACGATCACCACCGCCGCCAGCGTCGCGTTAGGAAGAAGCCCGAGGATCGGGGCCAGCAGCAGCATGGTGGCGAGCGCTGCGGCCGCGGTGACCAGCGAGGCCTTCTGCGACCTTCCACCCGCAGATCGCACGACCGCGGTCTGCGAGGTGCCGCCACCGGCCGGCATCGCGCCGAGGAACGCGCCGCCCAGGTTCGCAACGCCCGTGGCGACCAGTTCGCGGTTGGCGTCGATAGGCGGATCGTTTGGCCGCGCAAAGGCTCTACCGGCAGCGATCGTTTCGGTAAAGCTCATCAGCGCGATGCCGAGTGCCCCCGGCGCCAGGACAGCGATCAGCCCCAGGTCGGGCAGCGTTACCGGCGGCAGGCCCTGTGGAATCAGCCCGACGGTCGACACACCGAGCGCATGCAGGCCGAAGTACCACGATGCCGCAATGGCCCCGCCGACGGCCACGAGCGGCGCGGGAGAGTGCGGCTTCCACCGCTCCATGCCGATCAGCACCGCGAACGTTGCCACCGCAATCGCCAGCGTGATCGGCGACGTCTGCGGCAGGTGGTGCGCAACGCTTGCGACGTCGCGGAAGAATCCCTGCTTGTCGATATGGACGCCGAGCAGCTTCGGCACCTGGTCGAGCACGATCACCAGCCCGATTCCCGCCTTGAAACCGGTCAGCACCGGCGAGGAGATGAAGTTGGCAACGACGCCCAGCCGCAGCAGTCGCGCCGCGAGCAGCATCGCGCCGACTAGCGCGGTGAGCGTGGCGGTGGCGGTGACGAGCCTGGCCGGATCGCCATCGGGCACGGCCAGGCCAAGCTGCGTGCCGGCGAGAATCGCCAGCGTGGTCGTGGAGCTGACACTCAGCACGCGCGAGGTGCCGAGCAGCGCGTAGATCGCCATCGGGATCAGGGATGTGTAAAGCCCGACCGACACTGGAAGTCCAGCCACGGTCGCATACGCCATCGCCTTGGGAAGAACAACGGCTGCGGCCGTCAGGCCGGCGACCACGTCGAATCGAATGGCGCCCATGGCAGGCGTCGGTTGCGGCAAGTCACTGTTCATGGCGAATTTTATGGACGGCCGGCAGCGCAAACAGGCGATTCCCGGTGGCGCCGGCGCTCAACCGGCCGCCTGCTCCTCCTTCAATCTTGCCGTGAAAAACTCCAGCGCCGTCCTGGTTTTCGGCTCCTGGGCGGCGCCGATCGCGATGCCGCATCGGGCAAGGTAGGCGCGGAACTCTGCCGCCGCCTGGAAGGCGTTCTCCGGCAGGGATTTCGTGGAAATCTCGAGGATGCGCGAACCGTCGGGATAGAACCACAATTCGACAGTGATGCGCCCGTCGAAGTCCTTGGGCTGGTGCCTCGCCTTGAGCAGGAACGTCGGGCCGAGGATGGCCAGCTCGTCCATCGTGACGTCCTTCGGTGCGTGCGCATCGTAGAAGGCACGCTGCTCCTTGGAGAACAGAGACCGGAGGGACTTCCCGCCTTCGATCACTTCGAGCACCTCCCGTCCCGTGCAGACACCCTTGTATGACGCCGAGCAGACGAAGCCGCCCGGCATCACATCCACCTCGACCTTGAAAGCTGCCGAACGGCGCAACTCCGAATCGATTGTGGCCGTATCCACCGGCCGCAGCTTGACGACCGTATCGGCCTTGCCGCCCTGGGTGCGCCGGGCGCGGACGACTACGCCGGCCTTGCTGAGGGCGAGGTCCGGCGTGTCGAAGAAGTACGCCTGCCGCGGCTGTGCCTCCACCGGGTCGAGGCCGATGCTCTTGATCGTCGCGCCGTGTCGTGGGGCGGGAACGGAAAGCTTCATCTCGACGCTGCCGGCGCCCTTGATGAGGCGAAGGACCTCGGCGAGTTGCGCGCCCGTCAGCGGGCCCGGCGCAACCGGCACGGCTTTCGCACGCTTGGAAGCCTTGGCGGGTCTGGCACGCTTCGCCATCGCGGGGGCTTTCCGGGTTGTTGTGGTCTTCCGGGTTCTTGTCGCGTTCACGGTCGATTTCCCTATCTGCACCTTCAGCAAGGCCTGTCGTTGATTGTGCGCGCTTTGGCGGCGCGAGTTCGCGTCATCCGTCGAATCGCTCGGCCAGCACGCCGTGGCGCAGCCCGCGGTCGCTAACCGTAAAGCTCTCCTGGGAAAGCTTTTCCATCACCGTACGCACGATGCAGGCGCCTGCGAGAATCACCTCCGCCCGCTTCGGTTGCAGGCCGACGACAGCCCGGCGAGCGTCCGCGTCACGCGACCGGTAGAGCTCGATCTGCCGGTCGATCTCGGCGCGGTCGAGGACGGCACCCTGCACGACGGTGGGGTCGTAGGCGGCCAACTGGTGCCGGACCGCGGTAATGTTGGTCACCACGCCCCCCATGGCCACCATGGCGTCGGGAACCGGTCGACCGTCAATGCGCGCGAGGTCCGCCGCAATCGACGCCAACGCGTCGCGCACCACGTCGGCCGATACGGCCTTGTCGAGCCGGAAGCGTTCCGTGTAGCGGACCGCCCCGACATTCACGCTGAATTGCTCGTCCACGCGCCCGTCGTTTCCGAACGTGATCTGCGAGCTGCCGCCGCCGGTATCGAACACGACGACCGAGCCCTTGCCGAACGCGAGGCCGGCCTGCGCCCCGAGGTAGGCCAACCGCCCCTCTTCCTCGCCGGAAATCACCTCGACGCGCACGCCAGTCCGCGCCTCGATGGCCGCGATGACATCGGCTGCGTTCGATGCCATCCGGAGCCCGGCAGTGCCGACGGCCGCGATGGCGCGCACGCCCCCGCGCTTCGCCTCATCGACCATGGCGGCAATGGCGGTGACCGTACGATCGCGGGCGGCATCGAGGATCTTTCCGCCCTCCACCAGGCCCTCGCCAAGGCGCGTCACCTCGGCACCGTCGGAGACCGTGCGCCACCGACCGTCGGCGCCACGTTCACCGATATGGAACTTGATCGAGTTGGTGCCCGCATCGATCACGGCATAGCGCGTCGGCGCATCGTCGATCAGCGTCGCGAGGCCGACGGGATAGCTCGTGTTCATATAGCCGCCCAGGCCCAGATCGCGGACGGCGCGAAGACCGCCGCCGCGAAGTCCGCGATGAACGCGTCGAGGGTGTAGGTTTCGCGCTTCATCTTGGGCATGATGAGGCTCAGCGACTCGAGAACCTTCTTCACCTCGGCAGCCGCAAGCGGGAAGCCGGCCTTCATCACAGGCGTCCACTGCTCGAGCCCGTCCCCGTTGACCACCTTGAGAACCTTGATGTCCATGAGCTCGTCGCGGACCTTCACGTTGTCCCCCGCCCGTGAGAGCAGATAGATTTCGTCGCTTTCCTGGACGCCGCCGGGTATGAGCTTCGCAAGCTCCGCCTCCGCGTTCCCGAAGCGGCTTCCGAAGGCGCGCCATTCCCAGCGCGGCGTGATCTCGGCCATGATCGTTCGTTTCCTTTCCGGCGCAAGGGTACCCTGGAACAGGATTCCGAACAGCTTCTGCCGCAGGTCTTCCAAAGGCATGATGGTGCGTAACAGCGGTGCAACCCCGGAGAGCGTCGCCGCTGCCAGAAAGGGGAGGTCTGATAAATTCCTCAGCCTGGAGATTGCCCATTCCGCGCCGAGGATCCATTCGGATCTTCCTTCGTGCGCCGCGTGGCGCAGGCGATCGGGAACCGGCCGCCCGACTGCCCCTGCAGGGCCCGGCAGGATTTCTGTCAGACTTCCGGAGATCCACGAAGGAGAACCGGATGATCACCGCCATCGCAACGTTCCGTTTGCCGAAGCGCCTGACTGTCGATGAGGCCAGAGCCATCTTCCAGAGCACGGCGCCACGCTACCTGTCGCAGCCCGGGCTGGTCCGCAAGTACTACGTCCTGTCCGAGGACGGCATGACCGCCGGCGGCGTCTATCTCTGGCGGTCCCGGCAGGATGCCGAGGCCCTGTACACCGATGCGTGGCGGGCCTTCGTCACGGAGAAGTATGGTGCGCCCCCGCAGGTCGTGTACATGGAAAGCCCCGTGATCGTCGACAACCCGACGCAGCAGATCCTCGTCGAGTGAACCGGCCGGCGGGAGTCGAGGTGCCCACCGCCTTCCAGGACTGCTATCCGGAGAAATTCAGCCACTGCTACGGTTGCGGAAGGAGCAACCGGCAGGGTCATCACCTCAAGAGCTACTGGGACGGCGACGAGACCCTTGCGCGGTTCACGGTGCGCCCCGAGTTCAGCGGTGGCGTGCCCGGCCATGTCTTCGGGGGCATGGTCGCCTCCCTCCTGGATTGCCACGGAACGGCCTCCGCGGCGGCGTTCGCCTGCCGGGCGGCGGGCCGCGAGATGGGCGACGGGGGCGAGTTCATGCGCTTCGTCACCGCGTCACTGAAGGTGGACTACCTGCGGCCGACGCCAATCGGCGTCGAGCTCGAGATCAGGGGCCGGCTTCTGGGCATCGAGGGACGCAAGGTGCAGGTGTCGCTCTCGCTGGGCGCGGAAGGTCAGGCGTGCGCAAGGGCAGAGATGCTGGCCGTGCAGTTCCGGGAATGACATTCCCGTCCAAGTGAAAGGGGCCAGTTACCGCACGCGCATTACGGGAAATCCCTGGCCGCTGAGTGTCGTGGTCGGATATTGCTTGTGCCGGAACACCTGCTCGGCGAGCGCGGGCACCTTGTCGTCGACGAAATTCACCAGCTCGTGTGTCTTCACGTACCCGTCCTTGTCGCTGTCGGCGGCACCTTTCAGGCCCTCCACCACGACCCAGGTGAACAGCCCGTGGCCCTTGTATCCCTCCACGGCCTGCTGCATGGACGTCGACGCGGAAATGATCGTCGAGCCCACGGCACGCGAAAGGATCTTGAGCGCCGTCTCCTCGTTCATGCCGCGAGTGAGCATGGCCATCTGGATGACCTCGCCCAGCTTGCCGGCATTGCAGGTATCGATCACGACCAGCTTCTTTGTCGCCGGAATGTTCGCAATCAGCAACTTCAGGTCCTCCTGGCTCAAGGCCGTGCGCTTGAGGATGTGGGTGGAGGTGGCGCCCACGTTGGACGTGATCAGGAAGTACTCCCCGTCATCGACCGTGCCGTGCGATGCCACGAAGAAGACGAAAAGGTCGTCGGGTCTGACGCGCCCTGACATATCCTGCAAGGCCTTGCTGATGGCCTCCCGGGTCGTCTGCGAGCGACTCGTCAGCTCCACGATGTTCACGGATTCGAACAGCCCCGGCACCTGCTGCCGCAAGGTCGCGGCCACCAGTTGGGCATCGGCCACCGGATACCGCAGGGCGAGGCGCGGGTCCTCGTAGTCGTTGATGCCGATGACGATGGCGTGCAGCGACGGCCTGGCCGCGACGATGCTTGCCTCTATCGTGTGATTGGCATTCGCGCTCTGCATCGAGTTATCGGCATTGAAGGCGATGGCACGGATGCGATTCGTCCCCGCGACCAGGCGCACCTTGTAGGAAAGCACCTGCGTGCCGCCGGGGATGGCCTCCGCGGCCTTGTTGCGCGATCGATCGAGCACGATCGCCGAATCGTTGAGATAGAGGCGAACATCGCCGACGCCGCCGCCCTGATCCGCCACCCGAACCTTGACCGTGGCATCCTCGCTGGACACCGACGCGGGGGTCTCGACGATCGCCACGCCCGGCGGCGGCTTGATTTCGGCGACCTTCCTCAAGCCCGTCAACGCCCGGCCCGAAAGCGCGACCTTCACGAGATCCGGGCGGTAGAACGACTCGCGAAGCTGCGAAATCGAGTACGGCTTCCCTGCCACCGTGACATCCAGATACTGGTCGCCCTTTTCCGACGAGTTGTAATAGCCGCTCGGCGTGGTGGCCACCCATTCCCCGTCCTCGAAGCTGATCATGGTGGCAAGCTCATCGCCAGTCGAGACGTCGTACAGCCGCGTCGATGCGAGCGAGGTGACGACCGCCGACTTTCCGTCGGGCGAGAACTTCACCGACGGAACCGCGTTCAGCATCGTTCCGGCAAGCTCGTCCGGCGTCTTGAGCTGCCGCACCATCGTGCCGGTCGAGACATTCCACAGACGATACCGACCGCCCATGTCGCCAGCCAGGAATTGCCTTCCGTCCGGCGAAAAGGCCAGGGCGGTGACGAAGTTGTCCATGAAATCGGAGGAAAGGCCGACGGAAAACGTCGCATTTCCGAATTCCCGCAGAAGCTTGCCGGTCGCGATATCGAAGACCTTGAATGAAGGGGACACGGTGGTCAGCGTGCCCGATACTGCCGCCACGAGCAGTTGCCGCCTATCCGGGGTGAAGGCGATGGTGTCGCTGCCAGTCTCGGTCCGCCAGAGCGTTGCGCCTGTGGCGGCATCCAGAACGTTGACGAAAACGCTGGTCGTGAGGGCACCCTCGTAATTGACTGCGACGACATACTTTCCGTCGAGAGAAAGTCTCGGGCCCGAACCCGCATATTCCCGGATCACCTTCCCCGACTGGATGTCGCGCAGCCTGATCACGTCCCCGCTGAACCTCCCGCCCAGAAGGCGCCTCCCGTCCGGCGAAAACGAAAGATTCCCACCGAAATTGTCGGGAAACACGCGCGTTTGCGCGCCCGTGGCGACATCCCAAAGCACAGTGACGTCGTCACTGAATACCGTCGCTCCCCCGGTGTTGGACACGGCAAGCGTCTTGCCGTCGGGAGAGAAGGCGACATCCACCGCCGCCCCCGCGTGGCTATTGAATGCCCTCGCCTGCCTGGCACCCTCCAGATCCCAGAGCGCAACGGTGCCGTCGATGCTGGCCGCCGCGATGTTCTTGCCGTCCGTTGAGTAGTCCGAGCGGAAGATCAGGGAGACCTTGCTCTTCACCTCCACCGTCATGTCGCGGGAGACGACCTGGATCTGCGGCGTCGCCGCGCACCCGGCCAGCACGAACGCGATCAACAGCAAGGGAAGCCTGATTTTCGTGGCCATGTTCGCCCCCTGATCCTGAACGTCTTCCGGAGGCCAGAGTACCCGAACATGGCTATGCCCCGATATGCCCGGCCTGAGTACGGGCACGGTGAGGCATTGCTTTGGGTTCATTCCCAATGACAAAGGAGCCAGTCTTTCGACTAGCCCCTTGATGCAACTGGCGCGCCCGGCAGGATTCGAACCCACGACCCCCTGGTTCGTAGATCGCAGCTGCACTGCTAACTGCTTGTTTTAACACTAACCACCGAGGGCGCCCGTTGCCCTACCCTGCAGGGCAGTGCATTACCGATCACGACCAATTCCCGCAAAACCTCCGCAACGCTTCACAGAATCCTTCGCCTTACCGCCGGGGGGTACCTAGACCCACGTTCAGTGCTTGCAGCCCTCCGCCCACGCCAACAGCTCCTCGTCGCTCATGGCTTCCATCTCGCAAATGACCCGCTGAGAAACCGCCGTCACCGAGACAGCCTTCTTCTCCGGCGCGTAGTAGCTCGGCATCTCCGCGATCTCCTTCCAGCCCGCGTGTGCTGCGGCGTCGCCCACTCGTCCCACGGCGCCGAGCCCCTGAGCAATTCGCCTGCGCGGCGCTCGTGCTGATCCCGGCGGCGCACCCGAGCGACCACCTGACCCGCGCTAGCGCCACAAGGCGAGCCCGCTTCGGCGAGATGTTTCATCGCACTCGACAGAGTTAACATAGCGCGTCTATATATAAACATACGTAAGCACATCGGCACCGCTCGATAGCCTCGTCAACAATTCAAAATGAACACGCCAAAGGAGCCAGGTTCATGAACTTCAAAGCCATCACCATAGTGTTGTGCGCGCTATCGATGTCGGCGGCTGCAGCACAATTCGAACAAGCCCAAGGCTTCTTCGCCCCCGAGCCCTACGTTGCCGAAGCGAAGGGGGGGCACGGCGTATCGCGCATCGAGCGTGATAGCCTCGGGAGACCGACTCGCATCATCAACGCCGACGGTAGCACCGCAGGCAAAATCAACTACGACGACAACGGACGCGTGAGAACTATCCACGGCCCGAAGTTGAGCATGCAGGTGTACTACGCCAGCCCGGTCGACCGCACACCCACCACGCTCGTCATGAATGGCCGCGTGTTAGACGTGAAGCACTTTGAGGCACACTCCGCGATGCTTCGTGAGCGACAGGGCGCGAAATTTCTCGAGCAAGAAGACCCGGAGTTGGCCAGGATGATGATGGGCGATTGGATGGCGGGTTGCGCGGCGGACGTCACCTGCTTCGCGAGCGAAGGCACGGACGCGGCGAGCATGGGTCACGCGGTGGAGCGCCTCGTCGCGTGGGCGGGATTGATGGGCATAATTAGTGCGGGGACAGCCTTTGCGTTATTCGAAGGCACAGTGAGCACCGAGACGCTCGCGGCGATGGTGGCCTTGTTTGGAACGGCAGGTAGCGTAGGGTTCCTCGTTGCGGTCGGAGGCTTCTACATCGGCACCATGATCTACGACAGCGCTGGGGACGCATTTTGGCTCTACTTCTGAAAACGACAATCCCATGAAGCGGAAACCAGACCTCACAGCGAGGCAGGAAGTCGCCTTCAACATCATGGCGATTGTTTTCGTCGTGCTTTGTGCCTTCGGACTCCCAAGGATTTTCCCCCGCTTATTCGATCCGCACGATCCCGTGACGATCGGAATATTCGTGGGGGCGGGGATCATCATAGTCATTGCGATGCGCAAATTCATTCGCGACTCCACCGACTCGGAAGGCATGCCGACTTCACCGCATGAGGAGTAGACGAGTACGACTAATGAGCCCGCCTCGCGCGGGGTACTTTGGGGGGTCACCACCGCCACCGGGATCCCGCTTTGGCGGGCTTTTTCATGAGGCGGGTGTAGAGGCGCTGATGCTGTCGCGGTAACAGCCCACCAGAAATGGAAAGGGCTTACATCGCTGTAAGCCCTTTTTTCTTGGCGCGCCCGGCAGGATTCGAACCCACGACCCCCTGGTTCGTAGCCAGGTACTCTATCCAACTGAGCTACGGGCGCAAAGAGCCGCGAATTATAGCGATTTTTTGCCCTTCTAGCGAGTGCCGGGCCACCTGGACGTCTATCGCTGCTTGAGGGTCTCCACCGTGTCGAGCGCCCGGGTGCGGATCTCTCCCCGGCGCCCCTCGTGCGCGATGGGGGCGTCCGGGAGGATGAGCCAGTGCATCAGGTCGCGGATCGATACCACGCCAGCGGGCTTTCCGCCCTCCGAGATGAGCATATGCCGGTAACCGTGCTCGATCATGAGACGAAGCACCTCCAAGATGGACTCCGAGGCCGGCACCTTGCGGACATCGGGCGTCATGACCGCCGACATCGCGGTGGTCTTGGGGTCCCGGCCCTGGCGCACGACGCGGCGCATGAGGTCGCGCTCGGTGAAGATGCCTGCCATGGACCCGGACGCATCGCGGACGAGGACGGAGCCCAGCCCCTTTTCGTCCATCAGGGCGACGGCTTCCGCGACCGTGGCCGTGGCGGCAACGGACAGCAGGTTCGGACTCGCCTTGCTCTTCAGGATGTCGCCAACCGGACGATCGATCATTTCTGCATTCTCCTCCTCCAAGGGGTCGCCCAATGCTACGCCGACGGGCGCAGACTGAGGAGATCCCCCGGAACAAAATCCCATGGAATCGAAGCCCCCGTCCGGTCGTCGAAGCATCCTGGCAGGCCTCGCAGCGCTGGCGTGCGGAGCGGCGCTGCCGGGTGCCGGCCGTGCAGCCTCCCCGGCCATCCTCCGGCGCCCGATTCCCGCCACGGGCGAGCAAGTCCCCGCCATCGGCATGGGAACGTGGCTCACGTTCGACGTTGCCCGAGGCACCGAGCGAGATGCGCGCCTGCCCGTGCTGCGCGAGTTCTTCGCCGGAGGAGGCGCGCTGCTCGATTCCTCACCCATGTACGGCTACGCGGAGGCCGTGCTCGGCGAGCTGGTTCCCAAGGCGAGGCCTGCGAAGGTCTTCAACGCGACCAAGGTCTGGACGCCCACGCGCTTCCTGGGCGTGAAGCAGATGGAGGAGTCCTTCGAACACTGGGGCGTGAAGCAGTTCGACCTCATGCAGGTTCACAACATGCTCGACTGGGAGACGCACCTCGTCACCCTGAAATCATGGAAGTCCGCCGGACGCATCCGCTACGTCGGCATCACCACTTCGCACGGGCGCAGGCACGAGGCGCTCGAAGCCGCCATGTTGCGCGAGCGCTTCGACTTCGTGCAGTTCAGCTACAGTTTTGCCGACCGCAGCGCAGAACGGCGCCTGCTTGCCGCGGCGGCAGATCGGGGCGCGGCGGTCATCATCAATCGCCCGTTCGACGGCGGCGACCTGTTCGGGAAGGTGAAGGGCAAGCCCCTGCCCGGCTGGGCAGCGGAAATCGACTGCGCCAACTGGGCGCAGGTCTTCCTCAAGTTCGTGGTCTCGCATCCGGCCGTGACCTGCGCAATTCCCGCGACCTCGAACCCCGCGCACATGCGCGAGAATATCGGCGCCTGCAGTGGGCGTCTGCCCGATGCGGCATTGCGGCGGCGTATGTCCGCCGATTTCGACCGTCTCTAGCGGTTTTACCGCCCCAGTGGCGAATTGTGCGGGGCAGCGCCATTGCGGCACGGCCGAGTCGTGGGTACGCTTGGCCGCCCTGCCGTTCGATTCCTTCGACCCCATGAGTCCCCGACGCTTCGCGATTGTCCTGGCACTGCTTGCCTCCTCCTGCGCCTTCCCGCCGGATACGCGCCCGCCCGCCCCTGCCCCGGAGGCCGCCCGCGCGAGCATGGCGGCCACGGCGCACCCCCTGGCCACGCGCGCCGCGCTCGCGATGCTGGACAAGGGCGGCTCGCCCATCGATGCGGCCATCGCCGCGCAGATGGTGCTGGGCCTGGTGGAGCCGCAGTCCTCGGGGTTGGGCGGCGGCACGCTGGTGATGAACTGGGATGCGGCCTCGAAGCGGCTCGCCTCCTTCGACGGCCTGGCTGCCGCCCCGTCGCGCGCCACCGCAAGCCTGCGCACCGATACCGATGGCAAGCTTCTCCCGAGCGAGCCTTTGCAGCGCAGCGGCCGCAGCGTGGGCGTGCCGGGCACGCTTGCCGTCCTCGCCAAGGTGCACGCGCGCTACGGCAGGCTTGCGTGGCAGGAGATGTTCGCGCCCGCCATCGACCTGGCGGAGAACGGCTTTCCCATGCCGCGCTACCTGCACTCGATCCTGGCGCAGCCCGGCGCGGCATCGAATCATCCCGACATGCTTTCGCTCTACTTCGCCGCAGACGGCCGGCCCCACCCGGTCGGCGCGACGATCCGGAATCCCGCGTACGCGAAGACCCTGCGGCGAATCGCCCTCGGCGGCCCGGCGGCTTTCCTCGCGGGCGACGGCGCGAAGGCGATCGTCGCGTCGGCGCAGCGCGGCTTCAAGCCGACGCTCATGACCGGCGAGGACCTCCTCGACTACCGCGCCGCCGAGCGCGATCCGGTCTGCGCGCCTTTCCTCGCCTATCGTGTCTGCACCATGGCGCCGCCCTCCTTCGGCGGATTGTTCGTGCTGCAGGTGCTGCAGATGGTGGAGGCGCGCGCCGGCGGACGCTTCGACTTCGACGATGCGGCCTTCGCGCACCTGTACGCGGAAGCCGGAAAACTCGCGCAGGCCGATCGCCGCCGGTTCGTGGGAGATCCCGATTTCGTGAAGGTGCCCGTGGCCGAACTCGTCAACGCGAACTATGTCCGCTCGCGCGCCGCCGCCATCGACCCGGCGCGGGCCGCGAAGGACGTGAAGCCGGGATCCCCCGCCGTGCAAGTCGCCTCGCACACGCCCGACGACGGCGATCCCGTATCCGCCACGAGCCAGATGGCCATCGCCGACCGCCAAGGCAATGCGATCTCGATCACCACCACGATCAACCTCAACTTCGGCTCGCGCCTGATGGTGGACGGCTTCGTCCTCAACAACGCCTTGACCAACTTCTCCGCCGCGCCGAAGCCGGGCGAGACGATCGCCAACCAGATGGCGCCGCGCAAGCGGCCCGTGACGTCCATGGCCCCCACCATCGTCTTCGACCGCGACGGCCTGCCCGTGGTCGTGGGTGGCTCCGCGGGCGGCGGCCCCATCGTGGATTACATCGCCATGAGCCTCATCGAGATGCTCGCCAACGGGCGCACGCCGGCCGAGGCGCTGGCACGCGGGCACGTCACGACGGCCATCCCCGGCAAGGTGCAACTGGAATCCGGCACGCCTGCAACCGCGCTCGCCCCCGCCCTCGCGGCCAAGGGGCACACGGTAGAGGAAGCAAGGCTCCTGAGCGGCCTCGGTTTCCTCAAGCGCACACGCGAAGGCTGGATCGGCGCCGCCGATCCGCGGCGGGACGGCGTGGCCATGGGACAATGAGCGCATGACCCCGCTCCGCCAACGGCTGCAGGCGCGCGAACTGCTCGTCGCGCCCGGCATCTTCGACATGGTGTCGCTGCGCCTTGCGAACACCTTCGGCTTCGAGGCCCTCTACATGACCGGCTACGGCACGGTCGCCTCGCACATGGGACTTCCCGACGCGGGGCTCGCGACATACACCGACATGGTGGGGCGCGTGAAGGCGTTCGCTTCCCAGGCCGCGGCTCCCCTCATCGCGGACGGCGACACGGGCTACGGCGGGCTCCTCAACGTGCGCCACACGGTGCGCGGTTACGAGGAAGCGGGGGCCTCGGCGATCCAGCTCGAGGACCAGGAGTTCCCCAAGAAATGCGGGCACACGCCGGGGCGGCGCGTGATCCCCATGGAGGACATGGTGAAGAAGATCAAGGTCGCCGCCGAATCACGGTCGTCCCGCGACTTCCTCATCATCGCCCGCACCGATGCGCGAACGACGCTCGGCCTGGACGAGGCGCTGCGGCGCGGGGAAGCCTATGCGAAGGCCGGGGCCGACATCCTCTTCGTCGAGTCGCCGGAGTCGGAAGAGGAAATGCGCGCCATCGGCTGCGCCTTCGACCTGCCGCTCGTGGCCAACATGGTCGAGAAGGGGCGCACGCCGGTGCTCACGAAGGCCGAGCTCGAATCGATCGGCTACCGGATTGCGATCTTTCCGGTGTCGGCGCTGCTCGCCGCGATCCAGGCCATGGCCGGCGTCTACGGCCACCTCAAGGCCACCGGCTCCACGCAGGGCTGCCACGCGCCGCTGTACGATTTCGCCGACCTGTCGCGGCTCATGGGCTTCCAGGACATCTGGGATTTCGACAAGAACCACGCGGACTGACCCGTCCGCGAACAACTCGAGGAGAGAACCGATGGTCTCGAAACGCCTGCTCGCCGCCCTTGCCGCGCTCGCCATTCCATTCGCCGCATGGGCGCAGGGCATCTATCCCGACCGCCCGATCAAGCTGATCGTGCCCTTCGCCCCCGGCGGCGTCACGGACACGAGCGCGCGACTCATCGCCGAAGGGCTGTCGAAGCGGCTCGGCCAGCAGGTCGTCGTGGAGAACAAGCCCGGCGCCTCGGGAAACATCGGCACGCAAACGGTGGCGATCGCCTCGCCCGACGGCTACACGCTGGTGCTCGCTTTCGACGGCACCATGGTCATCAACCCGCACGTCTTCACGAACATTCCGTTCGACACCCTCAAGGACTTCGCTCCCGTGGGCAAGATCGGGGATGCGACGCTCATCATCGTGGCGCACCCGTCCTTCCCGGGCAAGACGCTGCAGGAGATGATCGAGATCTCGAAGAAGGATCCGAAGGGCACTTCCTACGGCACCTCCGGCATCGGCGGCACGCCGCACATCGCGGGCGAGCTCCTCAACCTGCGCACCGGCTCGAAGCTGGTGCACGTGCCCTACAAGGGCGGCGGGCAGGCGATGAGCGACGCGCTCGGCGGCAACATCCCGCTCGTGTACACGGCGGTGGCCGGCGCGATCAACCACGTGAAGGCCGGAAAATTGAACGCCATCGCGGTGTCCTCGCGCACGCGCTCGCCGTCGCTGCCGGACACGCCGACCTTCATCGAGTCGGGCGTGCCCGATTTCGAGGTCAGCTCGTGGGTGGGGATCCTCGCACCGGCGAAAACGCCGCGGCCCGTGGTGGACAAGCTCAACCGCGAGCTGAACGCGCTCCTGTCCACCCCTGAAGTCATCGAACGGCTCGCGAAACTGGGCATCGTGGCGACGCCCGGCACGCCGGAAAAATTCGGCGAGCAGATGAAATCCGACCTGGCGAAGTACGGCCCGGTGGTGAAGGCCGCGGGGATCAAGGCCGACTGACCGCGGGACCCGTCAGGCCGCCTCCACGCGATCGCCGCCTGCCGCGCGGGCGGCGACCAATGCCTTTTCCACGCGCTCGGTGAGCGAGGCGACATCGTCGCCCGCCTTCCAGTCCGCGTGCCCGAAGCTCGCCGTCACCGTCGTCGCGACCATGCCCGGCGAGGCTGCCGCGAAGGCCACGCGAATCCGCTCGGTCACGGCGGCGGCCCGCTGCGGCGGCGTATGCGTGAGCAGCAGCATGAAGCGGTTCGCGCCGATGCGGCACGCCTGGTCGGTCTTGCGCGTCTCGTTGCACACCACGCGCGCGAAACACCGCAACACGTCGTCGGCACGGTCGTCGCCGAAATGCCCGGCGACCCCCTCCAGTGCGTCGATCGACGCCAGCACGAGGCACAGCGGGTCGCCGTAGCGTTCGGCGCGCAGGACTTCCGAGGCGAGCGCCTGGTTGAATGCGCGCTGGTTGCCCAGCCCGGTGATGCCGTCCACGAAGGACATCACGCGCACCTTTTCATCGCGGTCGGTGAGATCGCCCCTCGCGTCGCTCAGTTCCCGGCGGGCGGCGGCGAGTTCGTTGGACAGCCGGACCGTGGCCTTGCTCAGGTGCTCGATGTCGTCCCCGGGACGCTCGGCGACCAGCAGCACGCCCGTCCCGTCGCGCCACAGGGAGCCTTTCAGCACATGCTCGACGCCGCGCTCGCCCGCGAGCGTGAGCGAACCCTGGTAAAGCGGGGCCCTGTCATCACCGCCCGTACCTTCCTGCAACTGCGCCCAGGGCGGAACGCAAAAGCAACGGGAGGCATCGGCGTGGGGAAGGATCTCGGCGAGGAACCCCCGGGCGCCGACGAGTCGCCCCTCGCGCGAGATTCTCGCGGCGGATACGGAATCCAGCCCCGAGAGCAGGGCGAGGACTGCCTGTGCGGTCTGTTCGTCCATGGCCTGCGTCCCTTCGGGAGGAATCCCCGGCATGCCCCGGGTGGCTCTGTTACATTCTGCCGCATGAGCGCACGGCCCCACCAGCGCGGCCTTTCCGCACGGGACATGGAAGCGATCCTCGCGGTCACCAGCAAGCTGGCGGCCCCGTTCGACCTGCTCACCATGCTCGCCGAGGTGGTGAGCGCCGCCAAGCAGGTCCTGCAGGCGGACGGCGGCTCGGTGTGGCTGTACGACCCGGCCACCGACGAGCTCATCCTCGAGGTAGCCACCGGCATCGAGCCGCTGCGCGTTCCCGCCGGCACGGGCATCGTGGGCGCCTGCGCGCGCGACCGGCAGATCATCAATGTTCCGGACTGCTACGCCGACCACCGTTTCAACCCGGACGTGGACAGGCGCTCGGGCTACCGAACGCGCTGCATGCTGACGCTGCCGCTGGTGGACCACAAGGATGTCCTCGTGGGCGTGATGCAGGTGCTCAACAAGGCCGATGGCGTCTTCGACGCGGATGACGAGGTGCTCGCCACGGCGCTGGCGGCCCAGTGCGCCGTGGCGCTGCAGCGGGTGCGCATGACCGCGGCCCTCATCGAGGGCGAGAAGATGCGCCAGGAGCTGGAGATGGCCCGCATCGTGCAGATGAGCACCCTGCCCTCGCGCATGCCGTTGGTGCCCGGCTACGACGTGTTCGGCATGTGCCAGCCCGCAGGGCTCACCGGCGGCGACACCTTCGACCTCGCGATCATTGACCAGGGACTGCTCGCCGTCCTGGGCGACGCCACCGGCCACGGCATGGGCCCGGCGCTGTCCGTCACGCAGATGCAGGCGATGCTGCGCATGGCGTTCCGGCTGGGGGCCGACCTGGAAACGGCGTTCACGCAGGTGAACAACCAGCTCGCCGACACGCTGCCGGACGACCGCTTCATCACCGCCTTCATCGGCTTGCTGGACGTGTCCGCCCACCGGATCCGCTTTCACAGCGGCGGGCAGGGGCCGATCCTGCACTTCCATGCGGCCACCGGGGATTGCACGCGCTACAAGCCCACCAGTTTTCCGCTGGCGGCGATGCCGCTTGCTGCGCTTCGGCCCGCGGTGTCGCTCGAGATGCAGCCCGGCGATATCCTGGTGCTGCTCTCCGACGGCATCTACGAGTACCACGATGCGGTGAACGAGGAGTTCGGCGAGGAGCGTGTCCGGGAGATCGTCCGCGCCCATCATGGCAAGTCCACGGCGGAACTTTCGGGCATCCTGCTCGACTCGGTGCAGGGCTTCGCCCGCGATGCCCCGCAGGACGACGACATGACCGTGGTGCTGGTCAAGCGCGAGGCCCGGGCATGAACGCCGTCCGCAGTTTCGGGCGCAGCTTCGACTCCATCGGCAGGATCTTCGAGTTCACCTCCGGCTACTTCGCCCGCCAGGGGGTGGACCCGCGGCTCCTGCCCTCCGTGGACCTGGTGGTGGAAGAGTTGTTCACGAACATGGTGAAATACGGCGCGGCGGCCGATCCGGGCACCGAGGTGAGGATCGAAATGGCGAAAGTGGAAGGCGGCATCGAGGTGACGCTGACCGATTTCGGCGTCGAGCCCTTCGATGTCACGCAGGCGCCCGACGCGAACATCGACCTGCCCATCGAGCAGAGAAGGCCCGGGGGCCTGGGGTTGCACCTCATCCGGCGGCTGGTGGATTCGTGGGGCTACGAATACCGGAAGGAAACGCGCGAAAGCCGGATCACTTTCCGGAAAACACTGGCGGGAAAGCCGGCGCCGGGCAGTGCTCCAACGACAGGGGAAGCGTGATGCTGGCAATCGAATATGGCGCGCAGGGGATGGTCGTCATCACCGGGCGGCTGGACGCCGCGCAGTGCCCGGCGGCCCAGTCGTTCCTCGACAAGGTCCAGGGCAAGGTCACGCTGGACTGCAGCGGCCTCGAATACATCTCGAGCGCCGGCCTCGGCGTGCTCCTGAAGACCCAGAAGCGGCTCATCGCCTCCGCGGGCAAGCTGCGCCTGGCCGGCGTGAACCGGCACCTCCAGGACATCTTCCAGTACTCCGGTTTCGACCAGATCTTCGAGATCGAGCCCGCGCCCTAGCCCCCCGAGCCAACTTTCCGGACGCTCCCGTGTAATTGTGGACAAGGACCCCGACCAGACACTGGTGGAAGGTTGCCGTAACGGCGACCGGGCGGCATTCGGGGCGCTGGTGGCGCGTTACCAGCGGCCAATCTACAACGCCGCCTACCGTGTGCTCGGCAATGCCGACGACGCGGCCGACACCGCCCAGGCCGTGTTCCTCAAGGTGGCGGAGAAGCTGGACGATTACGACCCGCAGTACAAGTTCTTCAGCTGGCTGTACCGGATCGCGGTCAACGAGTCGCTGAACCTGCTGCGCCGCAACAAGCGGGAGGATCCGCTCGACGAGGAAGTGGAACTTCCGGGGGCCGAGAGCGCCAACCCGGAATGGCAACTGAACGAGGCGCAGCTTTCGCGGCGCGTGCAGGGAGCGTTGATGCGGCTCAAGGCGGACGACCGGGTGGTGATCACGCTGCGGCACTTTTCCGAGTGCAGCTATCGGGAGATCGGCGTCATCCTCGAGCTGGACGAACGGACGGTCAAGTCGCGCCTTTTCGAGGCGAGGAGCCGGTTGAAGGGGATGCTCAAGGACCTGCAGGACCACTGAGACCATGGACCAGAATCGAATCGATCAACTCATGCACGCGGTACTCGACGGCGAGGCCACCGCCGAGGAAGCCCGCGATCTCGACGGTCTGCTCGCCGCCGACCCCACCGCCCGCGCCCGCTTCGAGGAACTCACGCGCCTGTTCCGCGACCTGGGCGGCGTGCCGCGGGTGCAGCCGCCCGATGGATTCGAGTCGGTCGTCATGGAACGGGTCGCCCTTCGCCCCCCGAGGGCCAGGGGCTGGCGCCAACTTTTTTCGCCTTCACGTGTAAGTGGTGAAGGTTCCAACGGATCCCGGGGCATCAGGCCGGGGCATTCAGCCAGGGCCCATCGGAATTCCGGGCGGGGTCAACATTTTGGGGAGTCGACAATGAGCCAGCAAGAAACGCGTTCCACCGGCAAAGGCAAGGTCTGGATCGTCACGGGCGTGGCCGCTGCCGTCATCGCCGTGGTCGGGCATTACGCCTTCGACTTCCCGAATTCCGGGGAGAACCTCACCGGCACGATCGCGCCGGCGCAGCGCTACCGCGCGCAGCAGATCCAGGCCGAGGACGTGAAGCTCGGCGACCAGGCGATCACCCAGCTCATGCAGACGGATATCTACGAGAAGATCCTGAAGGACCAGGATTTCCGCGCGCTCGTCCTCGACGCCAGCTTCCAGGCCCTTGCGCGCCAGCCCGAGGCCCTCGCGGCCATGGCGCGCAATCCCGAGGCCTTCGCCGCGATGGCGAGCCAGCCCGAAGCGTTCGCGGCGATGGCGAGAAACGCCGATGCGTTCGCCTCGATGGCGCGCCAGCCCGAGGCCTTCGCCGCGATGGCGAGGAACCCGCAGGCGTTCGCCGCCATGGCTCGCCAGCCGGAAGCCTTCCAGGCCCTCGCGCGCCAGCCCGAGGCGTTTGCCGCCTTGGCGACCAATCCCGCCGCCCTGCAGGCCCTGGCGAACAATGCGGAGGCGTTCGCGGCCATGGCGCAGCAGCCGCAGGCCTTTGCCGCGATGGCGCGCCAGCCCGAAGCCTTCGCCGTCATGGCCCGCCAGCCCGAAGCCTTCTCCGCGATGGCGAATCACCCGCAGGCGTTCACCGCGATGGCCCGATACCCCGAGGCATTCGCCGTCATGGCCAGGAACCCCGCCGCATTCGCCGCCTTCGCGAATGATGCCCAGGGCTTCGCCGCGGCCGCCCGCAATCCCCAGTCGATCGCAGCCATGGCCCAGGCAGCCCAGGCCTTCCAGGCGATGGCGGCCAACAAGGCCGACATGAACGCGATTGCCGCGGATGCGCAGGCCTTTGCCGCGATGGCGCGCAGCGCCCAGGCCTTCCAGGCCCTGGCAGCGCAGCCGGAAGCGTTCTCCACGATGGCCCGGCAGCCGCAGGCCTTCCAGGCGATGGCGCGCAACGCCGAAGCCTTCCAGGCCCTTGCCCGCAATCCGCAGGCCCTGGCCTCCCTGGCGCGGCAACCCGAAGCCTTCTCCGCGATGGCGAGAAACGCCGAAGCGTTCTCGGCCCTGGCTCGCCAGCCCGAAGCCTTCGCCGCGATGGCACGCCAGCCGGAAGCCTTCGCCGCGATGGCGAGGAACGTCGATGCGTTCGCGGCGCTGGCCCGCCAGCCCCAGGCTCTCGCGTCACTGGCCCGCCAGCCCGAGGCCTTCACCGCGATGGCGCGCTACCCGCAGGCCTTTGCCGCGCTCGGCCAGAACGCGCAGGCCTTCCAGGCCCTGGGCCAGAACGCGCAGGCTCTCCAGGTCCTCGCCCGCCAACCCGAGGCTTTCGCCGCCATGGCCCGCAACCCGCAGGCCTTTGCCGCGCTGGCGAACAACGCGCAGGCGCTCCAGGTGCTGGCGCGCAATCCGCAGGCGTTTTCCGCGCTGGCCAGGGAATCGGGCTTCCAGGCGCTCGCCGCCAACCCCGGGTTCGCCAAGGCGCTCGCCCAGTCGAACGTGGCCGAGGCGGCCAAGAAGGGCGAGGCTGCTGCCAAGAAGTAGGCAATCCGGCTTCCCTGCTGTTCCCGAAACCGCCGGCCCCCAGGGCCGGCGGTTTCCTTTTGGGTCAATGGTCCCTATGCTTCGTCGGTCCATGCCAGCCTTGAGGCGACTGCATGCGTGCCCGACTGTTCTTTCCGTTGCTGATTGCCCTTGTGCCGGCGGCGCAGGCCGAGTCGGTTCCCCAGCCGGAACCGATCGAGCAGGCCGAGGTGGACAGCCCGCTGGGCCTGTCCTACGTCGATATACCGGACATGCGGCTCATCTACATCGATCCGGCCCTCGCGTATCTCGTGCCGCACGCGGTGCGCACCTTCGCCAACTCGATGTCCTGGCAGCGCCGCGTACTCGGCTGGAACCCCACGCAGCCGACCACCGTCCTCCTCAAGGACTTCTCCGACTACGGCAACGCCTCCGCCGGCGCCGCGCCGCGCAACGCCCTCACCTTCGACATCGCCCCGCTGTCGCTCGCGTTCGAGACCTACCCGGCCAGCGAGCGAATGTACTCGCTCATGAACCACGAGCTGGTGCATGTCTCGACGATGGACATGTCCTCCGCCGAAGACCGGTCGTGGCGGCGGTTCTTCCTCGGCAAGGTCTATCCCAACGGGGAAAATCCCGAGACGATGCTCTACAGCTACCTCACGGTGCCGCGCTTCACCGTGCCGCGCTGGTACCTCGAGGGAAGCGCCGTCTTCATGGAAACGTGGATGGGCGGGGGACTGGGGCGCGCGCAGGGCGGCTACGACGAGATGGTGTTCCGCGCCATGGTGCGCGACAACGCGCCCTTCTACGACGCGCTGGGGCTCGTCTCGCGCGGCACCCGCGTGGACTTCCAGGTGGGCGTGAACGCCTACCTCTACGGGACGCGCTTCTTCACCTACCTCGCCTACGCCTATTCGCCGGAGAAGGTCGTGAAGTGGTTGCGGCGCGACGAGGACAGCAAGCGCTACTACTCGGACCATTTCCAGCAGGTCTTCGGCCTGCCGATCGAGCAGGCGTGGCAGGACTGGATTGCCTTCGAGCGCGAGTTCCAGAGGAAGAACCTCGAGGCGGTGGCGAAATACCCGCTCACGCCGCAACGGGACCTGGTCGCGAAGGCGGTCGGCTCGACCTCGCGCGCCTTCTACGACGAGGCGACCGGCAACCTCTATGGCGCGTTCCGCTACCCCGGCGTGGTGGAGCACGTCGGCGTCCTCAACACACGCGACGGCTCGATCCGGCGGCTTACCGACATCAAGGGCGCAATGCTCTACCGCGTGACCTCGCTCGCGTACGACCCTGCCGGGACGATCTTTTACACCGCCGATAACTACAACCTTCGCGACCTGATGGCGGTGGACGTGAAGACGGGCGACGAGAAGATGCTCCTCGAGGACGCGCGCATCGGCGAGATCGTCTTCAATCCGGTGGACCGGTCGCTGCTCGGGGTGCGCCACCAGAACGGGCTGGCCACGCTGGTGCGGATCCCGCCCCCGTACACGGAGTGGAGCCAGATCCACACCTTCCCCTACGGCGTCGTCCCCTATGACCTCGACATCTCGCCCGACGGGCGGCTGCTCTCGGGTTCCGTGGCCGAGGTGAACGGCGACCAGTTCCTGCGCGTGTGGCAACTCGACAAGGTGCGCGCCGGGGACCTGAAGCCCCTGAGCCAGTACAGCTTCGGGCAATCGGTGCCGGAAGGGTTCGTCTTCTCGCGCGACGGACGCTTCCTGTACGGCAGCAGCTACTACACGGGCGCCTCCAACATCTTCCGCTACGAAGTGGCGACCGGCGAAGTCGAGGCGGTATCCAATGCGGCCACGGGATTCTTCCGCCCGGCGACGCTCGCCGACGGCAAGCTCGTGGTGTTCAACTACACGGGCCAGGGATTCGTTCCCACGGTCATCGAACCGAAGCCGCTGAAGGACGTGAGCGCCATCAGCTTCCTGGGCGCCGAGGTGGCGGCCAGGCACCCCGTGGTCAAGACCTGGCAGGTGCCGCCGCCTTCCAACGTCGACTACGAGAAGCTCGTCACCGGCACGGGCGTCTACGCCCCGCTGCGAAACCTCGACCTGCAAAGCGGATACCCGGTGCTGCAGGGCTACAAGAACTCCGCCGGCATCGGCTATCACCTCAACATCGAGGACGCCCTGCGGATCGCAAGCATCGGCATCACCGCGGCCTATACGCCGGACACGGGCCTGCCCTCGAACGAACGCGCCCACATCGAGGCGAAATACAAGTACCTCGGCTGGAACGCGGCGCTTTCCTACAACCGGTCGGATTTCTACGACCTCTTCGGGCCCACGATCCGCAGCCGCAAGGGCTACGCCGCCATCCTGGGCTACGACCACTCGATCATCTTCGACGGCCCGCGCAAGTTCGACGCCAAGGCCGAGGTCGCCTACTACGACAAGATCGACGCCCTGCCGAACTACCAGAACGTCGAGACGACGTTCGACAAGCTGCTCACGGCCCAGGTGGGCCTCTACTTCACCCACACGCGCCGTTCCCTGGGCGCGGTGGACGAGGAGAAGGGCTTCCTCTGGGACGCCGTGCTCAGCACCAACCACGTGAGCACCGAGACCGTCCCGCAGCTGCGCGGGCGGCTCGACTTCGGGTTCGCGCTGCCCATCGACCATTCCTCGATCTGGCTGCGCACCGTGGCCGGCGCCTCCCGCGGCAACCGCGACGATACGCTCGCCAACTTCTACTTCGGCGGCTTCGGCAACAACTACGTGGACAGCGGCGAGGTGAAGCGCTACCGCGAGTACTACGCGCTGCCGGGGTTCGGCATCAACGAGGTGGGGGGAAAGAGCTTCGCGCGCACCCTCGTCGAATGGAACCTGCCCCCCGTCGTCTTCGAGACCCTCGGCACGCCGAGCTTCCACCTCGCCTGGCTGCGGCCGGCCGTCTTCGTGAGCGGCCTCTGGACCGACCCGACCAGTTCGACCTGGCGCAAGGACTACGCGAGCACGGGCGCCCAGGTCGACCTGCGGTTCAGCATCCTGCACTGGTACGACATGACCCTCTCCGCCGGCTACGCCGTGGGCTACCGCGAGGGGCGCCGCGCCGGCGACGAGTGGATGGTCTCCCTCAAGATCATGTGAGGCCGGCACGCGAACCGACATGCATCGCGAAGCCCTGATGCCCGCGCTGGTGGGCCTGCTGCCGGTCCTGAGCTTCCTCGCCGCGCTGCTCGTCCTCGACAGCTACAAGCTGGTGAAGCTGCGCGCCGTGGTCGCGGTGGTCGCCGGCGGCGCGCTCGTTGCCATGGCGAGCTATTTCCTGAGCGATCGCCTCCTCGACCTGACCGGCATCGGCTTCCGGCCCTTCACGCGCTATGTCTCGCCGCTGACCGAGGAGTTCCTCAAGGCACTGGTCGTCGTCGCCCTGGTGCGCAGCCATCGCGTGGGATTCCTGGTGGATGCGGCGATCTTCGGCTTTGCCACGGGCGCCGGCTTCGCAACCGTGGAGAACCTTTCCTACCTGCAGGCGTTTCCGGAGGCGGGCATGGGCACCTGGGTCGTGCGCGGCTTCGGCACCGCTCTCATGCACGGGGGAGCCACGGCGATCTTCTCGGTGATGGGGCTCGCGCTGCTGGAACGGTCGCGCGAGGCGGGCTACTCCGCGTTCTTCCCGGGATTCGCGGTCGCGGTCGTTCTGCACTCGGCATTCAATCACCTGCTGCAGTCCCCGCAGATCGCCACGCTGGGCATCATCGTGGTCCTGCCGCCGCTCCTGCACGCCGTGTTCCTGCACAGCGAGAAGGCCGTGGGGCGCTGGCTGGGCCAGGGGTTCGATGCCGACACGGAGATGCTCGGGCTCATCAACTCCGGCCGCCTCTCCGATTCACCGGTCGGGCATTACCTGCACACGCTCAAGGACAGGTTTCACGGGCCGGTGGTGGCCGACCTGCTGTGCTACCTGCGGCTCTACACCGAGCTGGCGCTGCGCGCCAAGGGCATCCTGATGATGCGCGAGAACGGTTTCGACGTCCCCGTGGACGAGGCTACGCACGAGAAGTTCGCGGAGATGCGCTACCTGGAAAGAAGCATCGGCCGGACGGGGCTCCTCGCCATCCAGCCGATGCTGCACATGAGCCACAAGGACCTGTGGCAGCTCTACATGCTCGGGAAGTGAGCCGGGCGTCCCCGCCCGGCTGTCCCTAACTGCAGGCGGGAACCGGGCTCGAGAACACCTGCCGCGTGATCGACTTGGTGACCGTGACGCCTTTGTAGGTGTAGGTGAGCGTGCCGTTGTTCCCGTCGCTGAACCGGAAGCGCATCGTGCCCACGGTGGACAGGTTCGCGCCCGTGATCGGCGTGAACGGGTTCGCGTTGAACGGTGGCCCCGAGGTCCGATAGAGATCCCCGAGATACGAGCCATCCGACTGGCGCACGCCCCCCGACATGACGAGCCACAGGTTGTGCCCGGTCGGGTCGTACGTGAAGAGCGTGGCGAAGAGCGTGTTGTCCTGGTGCGTCACGTTCACGCCCCATCCGGATTCGAGCGCGTTCCACCAGAGGTCCTGGTAGTTCGTGAGGGAAGCGCGGCTGGCGGTCGTGGGCGTGCAGGTGGCGGCCCGCGATCCGTATACCTGCCGCTGGATGGACTTCGTGACCGTCGTGCCGTTGTAGCTGTAAGTAAGGGTCGCGGAGTTCGTCCCCGAGAACGACACCGTCATCGTGCCCACCGTCGTGAGGTTCGCCCCGGTGATGGGCGTGAAGGGCACCGCGTTGAACGCCGGGCCCGTCGTGAGGTAAAGAGCGCCCGCGAAGGTGACGCCGTCGGACTGCATCTGGCCTCCCGACATGACGAGCCACATCGGCGCTCCGCCGGAGTCGTAGGTGAAGAGCGTGGCGAAGACGATGTTGCCCTGGTGGTTCAGGTTGACGCCCCACCCCGATTCGGCCGGGTTCCACCACAGGGCCGTGTAGTTGGCCGTCGAAGGCGTGCCCGACGTCACCACGGTGAAGGTGATGTCATCCACAAAGAAATTGGTGTTGAACGTCGCGTCGGTCTTCGCCTGGAACAGAAGTCTCACCGTCTGTCCCCGGTAGGCCGTGAGGTCGAAAGCCGCGCTCTGGATCCAGCCCGAGCTCGCGTTCTGGTTGGAATAACTCGCCACCGTCGCGAGCGTGACTCCGGTGGTCGGGTTCTGGATCCCGACCACCAGCGTGTCCCAGGCACCGGGCACCGTCTCCTCCGTCGCGATGCGGTACCAGTACTGGAGCGTCGCCTGCGAGGCGTCCGCCGGGATCGTCACGTTCTGGTAGAGGTTGTCCGTCCCGGAGGGGTAGCCGCCCAGCCAGGCGTAGCCGCTGCCCGTGTACGAGTGAGCTCCATCCCCATAGATGAGCGGCTGCGCGCTCGCGCTCGATTGCGTCCATGACGCCGCACCGCTCTCGAAGCCGCCGTTGGAGATGACGCTGGTGGACGAGCCGCCCGACCCCGCCTGCTGCGAGACGGTGAAGGTCTGCCCGCCCACGGAGATCGTGCCAGCCCGCGCGGCCCCGGTGTTCGCGCCGACCGGAATAGGGTCACCGTGCCGCTGCCGCTGCCGCTGCTGCTGGTGGTGATCCAGCTGGCGCCCGACGAGGCGCTCCGTGCAGCCCGCCGACGTCGTGACGGAGAACGATCCCGATGTCGCGCCCGCGCCGACCGACGTGCCGGTGGACGAAAGCGAGTAGCTGCACGACGTCGTCGCGTTGAGGTACTGCGAGATGAAGGGATAGACCTGGTCGAATCGGGAATACAGGTCATTCCGTTCCGACTCCGGGGCTGTGCACTTCGACGACCCGCCGTGCAACCCCCCTCGCAACTGGAAATCGGAGCCCGCCAGCGTGAAGATGCCGGACCCGCTGCTTCCGCCTTCCGTGACACCGGTCGCCGTTGAATTCCATTGCACGAGGATATGGTCGTTCGGCGGGACCCGGGCCATTGTCCGAACCCGCCGACGGTTCCAAGGCTCACCTTCTTGAAGTCGCCCGCCGGGTGATGCACGGCCCGTCGCTGCAACGCCGACCGTGATCGTGGCCGCGTTCCAACCCGCGAAGATCGCTGCCGGGGGCGGCGTGTTGTTCAGCCGGACGAAAAGCGCGTCCGAGGTCGCATTGGCATAGAGCAGCGTCGCCCCGCCGGTCACCTGGACGTAGTTCGGTCCCTCGCTGCCCGAACCGCAGACCGTCCGGTCATAGAACCAGTGCGTGGTCAGCGTGCTGGCCACGGACTGCGTGGTGAAGCAGTGGGCCGCGGGTAAGTAGGGAACGAAGGCGCCGCCCGCCGAATTGAGGAGCGTCCCCGTGCACAGGAAGGTCCTCCCATCGGTGAACGTCATCCTCGCCACCGCCTTGCCGATGGTGGCGAGGGCCGGGTCGCTGGCGGATCGGCAGATGAGATCGACCTCGCAGAATTCCGACGCCTTCGCCAGCGCATCGATGTTCCGTTCCGTGGGGCTCGCGAACAGGTGCGACACCGCGGAAATCGAGGCCGATACGTCGTTCGGCGAATCCGCCGACGAGACGAACACCTCGACGATGGCGCGTTCGCCCTCGAGCACCGGGCTCCAGTACACGGACTGGGCCTGGAGGACATCCGTCGCCGCGAAGGGACCGTAAACGGTGCCGATGTCGCCACTGCCCGCAAAGCGAATTTCCGTCGAGGACGGCAGACGACCCGCTGCGAGCCCGACCCGAAGGGCATGCGCGCCGAGTGCGGAAACTTCCCACTGCGCAGCCATTCCGCCCGGCACGCTTTCCCACCGCAGGGCGCTGCTGCGCGCGTCGTCCTGCCCTTCGACCGTCCTGCCCACGCCGATCTGGAGACGCTTGGTGAACGCCTCGGCATTCGCCTTCCGGACCGAGAGGATTTCGTCGGCGTCCGCTTCACCCAGCTCGATTCGGAGCGCCGATTTCGCGCCCGGCGCCATCCGGAACTCCTCGACCCGTGTTGCCTTCGGGGAGTAAGGGGCGGCCGCCGAAGGGGCCCAGTCCGCCGCGAAGGCGGGCAGCGTCGCGAACGACGCCAGTGCAAGCAGAAACCGTACTAACCGTGCGCCTGAACGTTACATGGGGACTCCCGTTTCATTCCTGGAATGGCAGTAGGCGGACCGGCACGGCTGCCGGCCACCGCCCGACGAATTCAATTGCGATCATACGCAGACCCAACCCGCATTCCCACCGGAACAGTCCGGCGCATCGCGCCCTTTACCTGGCACTCTCCGAAGCCCTGAGAAAGTTGAGCGGCCCCACCGTGGAGCCGTGACCTGGGCGCCCGTGGCGTCGAATCCCCGCTCCCAGAACTTCCAGGTGGCCGGGGGGGAGGAAGTCGATCTTCCTCGTAGGCTGCACCGGGCGATTCCGGCGCGCATTCACGCCCCGGCGTGCTTCCGGCAAACGCGATCGGCATTCCCGGCGGGATCTCGATCCGGCACCCCTTGCGCTCCGTCAGGTCGGCAGGAGAAAGGGCCTCGAAGGGCCGGGGCTTGCGCCACTCGCCGGCGTAGCGGATGGAATCTCCGGGCAGGCGATAGACGATGGCGGTGATCAGGCCCGCACCTTCGCCGATCCGGTAAATCCGCTGGCGAAAGGGCCGGGCCTCGTCCTCCGGATGGACGAACTCCGCAGAGATCCAGGACTCGCCGGCGCGTTCCGCCCAGATCCGCGCCTGGCGAAGGTGGTCGGCGTCACATCGGCCGGGCCCTGCTTGTCCGGCGCGCCGTTCCACGTCCCGGTCAGGAAGCTCACGAAGACCTCCGGGCGCGCTGGCCAGAGCCCGTGGCTGCCGCCTGGGGAACGGATCGGCCTCCGGTGCCGCGCTCGCGGCAAGGAAAGCCGGCAAATAGCACCGGCGATGATCACTCCAGCCAGGTTGCGCAAGGCAGGCGGCCGCTTGTTCCGTGGGAGGGGGTCATGTATCGAGGCCGGTGCGGGTCGTCGCGTGTCCGCGAGAGGGGCGCAATCCCGGGCGAATCCACCGGGCGCCAGCGCATGATACCCGGTTGGGATTCAGACGTGCACGGCAACACTTCAGTGCGGGCACGTACTGCATTCCGGACGGGCACGGCGGGCAGCGAAGTGCTGCTGATCGATTACGCACTTTCGCCGGCCCCTACGTCTCGCGTGCATCGAGCCGGAAACTTGCGGTCGCATCCTGCGCGAGCGCATGCGTGAGCCAAGGCATGATGCCACGCATCTGTTCGGAAAACGTCCACGGCGGATTGACGATGAACAGGCCGCTTCCGTGGAGACCCAGCCCTGCGGGCGAGGGCGCTTTCACCTGCAGCGCGACGTCCACCCAGTCCACGCCCACCGCCTGCCGGAGCTTGTCGGGCAGCTGGATGGCTTCGCGACGTTGAAGAAGCGGATACCACACCGCGTAAGTGCCGGTTGCGAACCTCTGCATTCCGTCGCGCAGCGCGTCCACGACTGCCCGGTAGTCGGACGCGAGCTCGTACGATGGATCGATCAATGCGAGTCCGCGACGTGACTGGGGCGGCAGCACCGCCTTCAGGCCGGCGAACCCGTCCCCGACGGTCACCGCCACGCGACGACCGTCCTGCGCAAACTGCCCGGCGAGAATCTTCCCCTCGGTGCTGTGCAACTCGAACAGTCGCAGGCGATCCTGAGGCCGTAGCACCCCCAGTGCAATCCGGGGTGACCCGGGATATTGCCGCAGCACGCCGTCCGCGTTCACGGCGCGGACCTGGTCGAGATAATCGGCCACCGGCGCCGGCAGATCGTTGCGCTCCCAGAGCGCGCCGATGCCGTCGCGGAATTCTGCGTTCCTCACCGCGAAGCCATGCTCGAGCGAATACATGCCGGCGCCAGCGTGGGTGTCGAGCACGACGAGCGGCTTGTCCTTGCGAGTGAGAATACGCAATAGCGCTAGCAATGCGACGTGCTTCAGGACATCGGCGTGGTTGCCGGCATGAAAGCCGTGGCGATAGCTCAGCATCTGGGGGATATCCGGGTTCGGCGGGGAACGCCAGCGCGGCGCATGACCACGGGGCGCACGGCCATGCGATGCATTGTAACGGCGAGTACGCGCGACCGGCGACGAGCCCATGGGGACGACGAGCGCAATCTCGCGCCTGGACTCAGTGTCTCCAGTCCTGGCGCCGCAATTCTGGCGTTCTGAATGTTGGTGCCGACAAAGGCCAGCACCTTGAGCCAGGCCAGGAGCGTACCAATCGGAGATCCAGCAGTCCGGTCGACCGGGTCCGCCCCAGCCCGCAGATTTCCTGCTATCCGGATCGCGTTGCATTACGAAGTCCAGCGACTGCGGGAAGCCGTCACCAGGACATCCGTCCGTCGGGCGCAGGTCTCCCCGCTGAACTTCGACCTTCGCCGTGTTTCGGGTGTATTGCACCCATCCACGTCCTCCACAGCAGGGGTGTCGATGAACTCAGCTTGCCGACAAGTCCATCCTCGGGCCCCCGACCCCGAGGCCATCGAGGCGGCAGCACATACCCCGGCCAGGCGGCAGGAGTTGTCGCTCGACTCCTCAGGCAAGGTGCTGTCGGCCTCGATCGTGGATGGCGAAGTGCGCCTTGCGGTCGACGAGAAACCGAAGCGCTGGGAGTGAAGGTTCCCTGGATATCGCGCGTGCTGGACCCGGTGGACGAAGCGCTGCTTTGGCTCGGTGTCGCACTACGGCGCCGGTGACGAACGGTGGCGGAAGCTTTGCCGCTGGAGCGAACTCAAAGGGTGATCAGGAGCCGGAACCTCCGTGGACCGCCGACCGTCCTCATCTGCCTGTTGGTCGCAGTTGGTCGCCCTGGCCTTCCTGCGAAACGTTTCCTGCCCGGTGTGATTCCGGAATCCCTACGCGTGAAGGCAAACCTGCTCTCGACGCTCTTCCGGTGGCCATCACCTGGGGATCACGAGCGGGAGTGGCCTACATCCTGGACGAGCAAGCACGTTCCGGCAATGCGCGTGGTCGCGGGAACGCCCGATCCTCCAAGCGATGTGCTGTCGGAAGTGCGCACCGACCCCAACATAAGCAATGCGATCAGCCGAGCCGTCGCTATCACGTTCTTCTGGCCCTTCGTCCGCTATGAATACTCGGTCGGATCAAGCGGTACTACAGCACCGGCATCCAGTCTCGAGGCCGACGGCGTGCGGCAGCAACGAAGAGTCGCCCGCCGCGTCGTGGGCGCTATCCGGTCGCGTCGGAAATGCAGACTTCTACGACCGAAGCACCCCAGGCACCGTGCTCGATCGCGGGATGCCGGACTTGATGGGAAGGACGGGATTGCTGATCAGGGGCTCGGACTGTTCATGCTCACGCTCGCGCTCGATTGCGTTTGTGCAGGGAACCTCCCAGCCGCCAGGCTGTGTCCAGGCGTGGTGTAGAGTTCAGCGTGGTCGGGCTTTGATGCACACAAAACCCGCGTGGCGCGGGGTTCTGTGCGGTCTCCAAGGGTCGAGAGACTTTTGGAGATCAGGATACTGGCGGAGGAGGAAATGCCACAGCGCTAACGGGCTGAAGTCCAGAGGTTCACGATTGTGATGTCCGGATGGGATACGAACATCGCGAAAGTCTCTTCGCTCAATAACCCGGGTCGGCGCGCCATCTGACCACACCCGGTGTGCTTGACCTCGGCGCTTTTGCGGCGCTGGAGAGAACCTGGGGTGATCACGGTAGAAACGGTCGGCAAGGTCCGGCGGCGGCACTTCGTCAAGGGCGAGAGCATCAGCAGGATCGCGCGGGAGACGGGGCTGTCGCGCAACACTGTGAAGCGCTACCTGCGCAACGCGGTCCTGGAACCGGCTATAGCCCGCCATTTCATCAGATGCAACTGAAGCTCGAGCACTCAATGCGCGACGTCCAGGTACTCCCGGGAGTGGACGAGCGGCTTCATCGCGAAAGTCTTCGGCTTTGCCGTTGGGTCTTGCGATGTTGCCTGGGAGCCTTGACACATCCCGCCCAATTTTTCGCAGGTGCCTTTCGGTGACGAATTTCCACTCGTCGGGCAGGTTGTCCGGCCGCGAACCCAGCGCAGGCGTGAGTCGAGGTTTCCACAATCGTTTTGTCCTTTCTTGGCTACGCGGAAGCACTTTTCCTGGCCGTCTGCCGCTTCCGGGTCGTGCGCAACCGCCACCGTAGCGCCCAATGCAATAACGCCTGCGATTGCCGATTGGATCAAGTTTTCTTGGCACTCAAGTAAGGCCCTCCTCGTCTTTCAATTACCAGCGCAATGCCGTCGATTTGCCATGACGCACGGAGTGCAATTGGCTCCTTATGTGCGACGGACCCCGGGGAGAGGCGCGATCCCCCTCCTCACACCCGCCACGGCCCTGTTACCTGCGGCCCAAGGCAAAGACCGGCATATCCCGCCCGAGTTCCCTCACCGTCCCCGGGGGCAGTCCGGCAGCTTGAGCGCTGCACATATGCCTAGCAGCCGGGTCCGCTTGAACACGTTTTCAGGCAAAGGGCCACGAAAATCCCCAGAGGGAGTACAAACTTAAGGGCTTTCTCGTAGGTCTCTTGTGATTTCGGCGCCCGCCAGACACCAGTGCGTCCGCGCGATGCTCGGCTCTTCCGCGTTCGACCCGAAGCGAGCGATGCGCAAGGGTGAGAGATGATTCATGCTCACCCTCGCAAATCTGCAATCTCGGTGAGCCGTCTGGCGACCTCATCTACATAGCGCGAGGGCACCATGCCACACGCCTCCTTGAATATTTCACCGATTCTCACGCAATCGAAGAGGCCATTCGCTACCAGAATAGGCGAGGCCTTCGGCTTGAGCGGATGAACTTCCCCGGTGTCGACGCCAGTGTGCATGAACTTGTCCGGATGCTGCCACGTGAGCACGTGCGGGACGGTGTCCTTGTCGTAGGTGAACTGGAATCCGACGACAACATCGCCACGACCGAGCCACACCACCAGTTCGCAGGTGGCGGTATAGAACCATCGCCGGCGCGGCTCACCTTTGATTTGACGAGGCTCGCGGATTTCGCGCATGACGGTCGATGTCTTCCTCACGGAGTGACGCCGGAGGACGAGGACCGAACATTCCCTGGTAGCTGCATGAGGCCCTTACAGTCGACTGGCACTTGTGCCATTGGCTTGCGAAGGCGCCTCGAACAAGGTGTACGAAACTGACACCGTATCAAGATCCCTGGGTGCCTTCGCACTCACCCGAAAAACGACCGGCATGAGTCGCTTCTCGCCCGCCGCCAGTGTCTGGCTCGTAAAGCAGAAGCACTCCAGCTTCTCGATCCACCGTGCCGCAACTGCAGGCGCCGTGTTCATGATCGCGTTCACGGTTACCGGCCTGTCGAGGTGTTCTCGACCTCACAGCGCACTGTGGCCAGCGCGCCCGGATTCAGCCTGACTGAGCGCTCCAGCGCCTCGAATCGCCAAGGCAGGTTCGACCTCGAGGCCACGAATTCCACGGTGACCGTGCGCGAAATGTCCACTTGCGTGTTGGCGGTGGATACTACGCGGGACTGGGTGATCCCAAGAGATTCGCAAATCTGGCGGTACATGGGAACCATCAGGTAACTGACGCCCCCCATCATGACTACGATCACGAGGAGCTTCGCCAGTAACCGCTTGTTCTGACGTTCCAGCTCATTGGCGGGCATAACGCCTCCGGTCGGGAAAGGAATCGGGAAGGCTGTTCGTGCTTCGTCCGACACCTTCCTCGTGGGCGATCTTCCAGCGGCCATCTTCCACGATCCAGTACTGGCGCTTGCGCAGTCGGGTGGAGAGGTTACTCGAACGATAGTCCTGCTCGAAGGTCACGACCACGAGCGGCTCGGTGCCAGAATCGCGCAAGATGCTGAGTGATCCAAGTTCCACCTTGATCCACGACTTGTCGGCGTTCACGCGCCGTTTGCGCGCCTTCCATGTGGCGAGATCCATGCCATCGCTGCGGAAGTTGCGCGAGTAGTGGTCCAGGTAGTTCTCTGTATTGCGGCTTTCCCAGTCACGACGCCATTGCTCCAATGTCTGTTGGAAATCCTCACTTTCCTGTCGAAGGGCTTCCGGTGCAATCCACTCGATGCGCTCGGCGATTACGACTGGAGTAATGCCTGGTTGGACCCGCGGAGCAAGATCGGCGATTTCCCCGTTGGCAAGTGCTACGCAACCATCGGTTGAGAGAGGACTGCGCGCGTAGTTGTCCGACGGTACACCGTGAAGCCAGATTCCGCTTCCGGTTCGCCCGAGCCGGCGATCCCACTCGTTGGGATAGCTGATGGGAAAGGCGCCCCAGCCGTACAAGTCAGGCAATCGCGCCCCCGGAATGTGGGACGAGACGAAGTAGATGCCAATGGGCGTCTTCTTGTCACCTTCTCGCTCCTTGGCCGTTCCCAGCTTGCCAATGGCCGAGTAGTAGTCGCGCACCGTGCGCAACGTCTTGCTCTGTTCTTCGTAGAGATAGACGCGCGACCGGCTTGCGTCGATGACGATAGCGTGCTGTCCGGAGGTCAGCCGCATCAGGTTGCGAGGTACGAATCCGGCGGGCGGCGGGTCCCTGCGGTTGCGATCCCGGGCGCGAAACTCCGCACGTAACTCCGCGAATGGGTCCGGGTCCGCACCTGTCGGACCCGCAAGCGTGGGGCGACCTGCCCGCGCGAGCAACAGGTCGCCGTGCAACATGTGCGCCATACGGAAGTTTGGAAAACTCGAAACAAGCTGGTCCACTTCCTGAATCGCGGCGTCGAGCTGGCCACCCTCCATGAGTTCGAGTGCCCGATGGAGTTGGCGTTCCGGGTCGTTCGGCGATGATTCGCCGCGCACATCTCGTCCGTGCACAGTTGCTACAGGCAACGAGAGCGCGACGAACAACACGGCGCGTCGAAGAAGCGTAAGCGGCGTTAAAGCCAGCATTTCCTGCGCACGTTTGCGGCTAGATCGCGAGAGCACGACATCGCGTCTGTCCCAAGGGCAAGGTCATTTGTCATTGGTCACGTACCTTCCTCGGCGCAGTGTCATCGCTCATTTTCTGACCGGGATCGTCGGCGCGTTCCTCCTTCGCTCCTTCCACACCAGCTTTCGGTGCTTTGGGCAGTGTCCACCAGACGATTCCCACGGCAATCAGGAGAGCAGCCAATACTTCCAGAAATACCCATCCCACCTCAGATCTCCTCTTGGTAAGCGCTGATGGCATCACAAGATGTGGAGGAAGCTTTCAAACCCACGCCTCACGAGTTCAGGAGGACTCGCAGGTCCGAAGCAATCTTGTCGCCTGCAGTGCCGTACGGGAGCATGAGACGTAGCCGGCCCTTGGTGTCGAAGACCAACGACTGTGCCGAGTGGTCGACGGTGTACGACTCCGGCGTCTTCCCCGGGCGCTCGGCCGCGTAGATCTTGAAATCCTGCGTAACCTTGGCCTGGGCCGCCGCGTCGCCGTAAAGTCCCAGGAAAGCCGGGTTGAACGCGGGCACGTAGTTGCGGAGGAGCTCCGGGGTATCGCGCTTCGGGTCCACGGTCACGAACAGCACCTGCACCCGCGCTCCGTCCGGCCCTAGCAGCTTTACCGCTTGCGCCATGTCCGAGAGCGTCGTCGGGCAGACGTCCGGGCAATTGGTATAACCGAAGAAGAGCGTTACGACCTTGCCGCGAAAGTCCGCGAGTGAGCGTTCCTTGCCGTTGTGGTCGGTCAGCCGGAAGTCGGGACCGAGGTTGGAGCCAGTGATGTCGACACCATTGAAGGGCGTCTTAGACCCGGGCAGAAACTTGTCGCACCCCGCAGTCACGAACGTCGCCAGCACCAAGCCGAGTAGCGCGCGACGAGTCACCACCGGCGCAGGCGCTCCTGCAAAACTACTGGCACGAGTATGCGGCGTCATGGATATGCACCTCGCAGTTCCTCCTTCACCAATGATTGCAGCTCTTCGAGACCGAATTTGGGGAGCGGACGTCCATTGATGAAGAACTCCGGAGTCTTGGTGACGCCCAGGGCGCGGGCATCGGCCATGTCGCGCTCCATGCGTTGGGCGATGTCTGCCCCACCGATGTCTTTGCGCAGCCGCTCGAGATCAAGTCCGACTCTCCCAAGAGCGTTCCAAACCAGGTCCGCACGGACTTCGTGATTTACGGCCCATTGCTCCTGCGAAGCGTAGAGCGCCTCCAGTGTCGGCAGGTACTTGCCTTGACTGCGGGCGGCCTCGAGCACCTTTACCGCATGTTCCGAGCCCTTGTGGAAGGTGACATGGCGAACGGACAGTCGGATCTTGTCCGGATTGTCCATCATCAGTTTCTTTACGTACGGAAAGAAGGTGGCACACGTTTCGCATGCGGGATCGAAGAACTCCACGATGTGCACCTTGGCATCCGGATTGCCAAACGTCGGCGACTGGTCGCTCGCCAGCGCCGGTTGATTCTTTGCGACTGTAGTCTGCGCAGACTGTGCCTTCTCACCCTTGTAGAACAGGGCCGCCCCCGCGAAGGCGAGCAATAGGGCGACCACCGCACCAACAAAGATACCGATTCGGTTGAAGCGACTCACCGGAGGCGCCTCAGGCGCCTGCGGTTCCTGGTTGGCCGATGTCCGTTGGTTGCGCTTGGACGTTCTACTCATGTGAGGCTCCGTTTGCGCGCCACGATCAGCAGCGCGTTCATGACAGAAAAGGCGATGAAGGACAGCAGTGGAATGTTCACGAACCCAAGCCACTGGATCTGGACTTCCGAGCAGGGCACCCCTTGCGAGCAGGGCTTCAGCCCCTCCGGAATCAGGCCTGCTACGAGTAGCACCTGGAAAAGTGAGATTCCCCAACCGACCAACGCGAGCGGCAAGGCGTAACGAATGACCTTCGCGTCATAGGGAAAGAGTCCTAGTGGCAGGATCAGCACCAGGGGGAACATGAAGATGCGCTGATACCAGCAGAGAACACAGGGCGGCAGCTCCATGATCTCGCTGAAGAACAGGGCTCCCAGCGTCGAGGCGCTTGCGATCGCCCAGCAGCCGAAAACGAGCATCCAGGCGGACTCGGATGAGCGTTCCGTCACCTATTGCCCGTCCAGACGTCGAAGTTCGATGGGCGCGTTGCAGTCACTCGCATTGATGAAGACCGGATCACCTACTTTCAAAGCGAAGTCCTCTGAAACGGGCACGGTACGCCAGGCGTTACGCCGATCCCGGCGATACTTGATGGTGGCGTATCGCGTCGTCGAAGACGTCGCCGAGGAAGGCTGCTTGCACTTCTCCGCCACCTTTTCCGCGAGGGTGACACCTTCACCCATTTCGACGATCGTTCCCTTGCGCCACCCTTCATCCCAGGAATGGGATGGGTCGTAGCCCGCACCGGCACAGCCGGTCAAGATTCCCGCTGCAACAATAGCGGCAACGCCAACGTGAGTCTTCATGATCCGCTTTCCCATGCTCTGTCTGGCTCGTACGCAAATCGGGAGTCGGGCGAACGAGTCAGTGCTTGTGTCCCTTGTGGTCCTCGGCCTTGTCCTTCTGCCGAGGCGCGAACCTTGCCTGCTCGGTCTTGCCACCTGCCGTTACCGAAAGAACGACCTTGGTGTCATCCGTGATGGTGAAGTTGCCCACTCCCTTGAGCACACCCTTCCCGGAACCACTCAACTTCACCGTTTCCTTGCTTTTGCCGGAGAGGACCGTCGCGGAGCCCGCGACGTCCGGCCCTTCGATGGCCTTGCCCTTGTGGTTGGTGACATAGAGGACGAGCTCCTTGTCTTTTGCCACTAGCTCAAGGTCGAAGCTGACCGTTTCTCGTACCTGACCGCCGTACTTGGGATGCTCCTCGGCGGCAATGGCCGACGTGATGACGAGGACAGCTGAGGCGGCACCCAGGAATGACACAACTTTCATGAACTTCTCCATTGTTGGTAGTTGGAAACACTCTGAATGACTAGACATGGGGCCCGCCTATGACTACCGCCTTCGAGACATCGATAACCAGAATCCATCCGGCAATCCGCTGCCCGGTGCGCGCCGTGCGATCAATCAGGGCAACCAACGGCTCCACCTGGTCGTCCTCGCAAAGCAGCTCAAGGCGAACTTCGTCGATCACGGCTTCGCCGAGCTGCAGCGAGTACCTCTGCTCGGCACTGTCCACCGGTTTCAGCAGGCTTTGGACCGACGTTGCGTTGATGTTGCGTACGCCGAGCAGGGTGGCACTCGACATCAAGCCCGACTCTTCAATGGCGGCAATTACGTCGGCAATGCGATTGCTGTGCACATAGGCTTTGATCTCCTTCACGCGTCATCTCCTTCTCGGGTGCGTGCTTGTTCGCGACGGGTCTCCAGCCACTCGTAGAGCAGGGGCAGCAGCAGCAGCGTTAGTGCCGTCGATGTGAAGAGCCCCCCTACGACCACCGTGGCCAGCGGCCGCTGAGTCTCCGCCCCCACTCCGGTCGAGATCAGCATCGGCACGAGACCGAGGATGGCCACGGAGGCGGTCATGAGCACAGGCCTGAGCCGTAGGGCGACCCCTTGCCGGACCGCGTCCCGGACGCTGTAGCCCTGATGTCGCAAGTCGTTGAGGAACGTCACCAACACGATGCCGTTGAGCATGGCCACGCCGAATACGGCGATGAATCCGATCGCCGAGGGAACCGAAACGAACTGGCCGGTGACGGCGAGCCCGAACACGCCGCCGATGATGGCAAAGGGCACGTTGGCGATGATGAGAGTCGCATGCGCCACGGAGTTGAAGGCCGTGTACAGCAGGATGAAGATCAGCCCGATGGTGAGCGGCACGATGATCGCCAGGCGATTCAGGGCGCGCTGCTGGTTCTCGAAGGCGCCGCCCCACTCTACCCAGTAGCCCTCCGGCAGCTTCACCTGTGCCTTCAGCTTCGCGTCGGCCTCTTTCACGAAACCATCGACGTCGCGTCCCTTCACATCCATCTGGATCACTGCATACCGCTGGAGCTGCTCGCGCCGGACGAACGTGTAGCCTTCGTCCGTCTCGATGCTCGCCACGCGCGACAGCGGAACCAACGCGCCGCCGGGACCGCGCAGCGGGATGTTGCCGATGGAGCGCAGACTGTCCCGCGATGCCAGGTCCAGTCGCACCTGGATATCGAAGCGGCGTGTTCCATCAAGGAGCGTGCTGACCGCCTTGCCTCCGATGCCGGCCTGCACCATTTCCAGGATGTCGTCGGCACTGATGCCATAACGCGATGCGGCCTGCCGGTCGACCTTCACGACAATCTGTGGCTTGCCCTTGTTTGCCTCCAGGGATAGATCGGCCACACCAGGCACAGCCCCCAGTATCGGTTTGATCTGTGCGCCGAGGCGATCGAGGACTTCAAGGTCGGGACCATAGACCTTCAAGGCGAGCGTTGCCCGAACGCCGGAGATCAGTTCTTCCACGCGCATCTGAATGGGTTGTGTGGCAGCCACGACCACCGTCGGCATGGCCTCCTCAAGCGTTTCCTGCATGGCGGCGGACAATTTAGCCATGGACATGCGCTTTGGCCATTCCGATTCCGGTTTCACATCGACCAGGACCTCCATGTAATTGGCGTCCGTCGTCTCGCCCTTCTCGGCGCGGCCAATGGTGGCGAGAACCGACTTCGTTTGCGGGTAGCTCTTCTTGAGCACATCATTCATGCGCTGCGACACGCGTACGGACTCCTCCAGCGAGGTCGAGGGTATGCCCGTGACCCGAAACATGATGGCGCCCTCCTGCAGCGTCGGCATGAACTCCTTGCCAAGAAACGGAAAGGCCGCCAACGAGATGACGAGAAGGACTGAGGCGCCACCCACGACCAAACGCTTTCGCTCGAGGGCCCAATCCAGGATCGGCAGAAAGGCCCGCTTGGCGCGCGCTACCAGCCAGGTGTCTCGCTCCTCCATCGGCTTCAGGATGAGTGCAGAAAGCACCGGGACGAGCGTCATGGTGAGAAAGAGCGAGCCCGCCATGGCGAACGTGATGGTGAGCGCCATGGGCTTGAAGAGCTTGCCCTCCAGTCCGGTCAGCGAAAAGAGCGGCAGGAACACGACGATGATGATGAGAATCGCGAACGCGATCGGGTTCATGACCTCGCGCGCCGCTTCGAGAATCACGTGGGTGCGATTGACTGGGGGTCCCCCGACCTTGTGCGCCAGCAGTCGAAAACTGTTCTCCACCATCACCACGGCTCCGTCCACCATCATGCCGATGCCTATGGCCAGGCCAGAAAGGGACATCAGGTTGGCCGAAAGTCCGAAATATTGCATGAGCATGAAAGCAATCAGCATGCAAAGCGGCAAGGTCACGATCACAACAATCGCCGAGCGGATCTCGCCAAGGAATAAGAACAGCACCACGGCAACCAGGATGGAGCCCTCCAGTAAGGCGCGCTCCGCCGTGCTCATCGCCTTGTCGACGATCTCCGTCCGGTCGTAAACCGGGTTGATGCTCACGCCTGCGGGCAAGGACTGCTGGGCAAGTGCGAGCTTTGCCTTCACGGACTCGACAACGTTTTTGGCATTCTCGTTGATGCGGGCCAATGCAATGCCGAGCGTGACTTCCTTGCCATCGCGAGTGACCGCGCCGAAACGCAAGCCCGGACCTTCCTTGACCTCGGCCACGTCATGCACGTGAATTGGCGTGGCCTCCCGCTCTGTTACGACGATGTCTCCAATTTCCTCGGCTGTGCTGACCAGTCCCAAACCACGTACCAGGAACTGCTCTTGCCCGAGGTTTACGAACTGCCCGCCCACCTGGCGGTTGTTGGCAGTAATTGCCTCCATCACGGCCTTGAAGGTCAACCCATACTTGATGAGCTTGTTGGGATCGATCTGAACCTGGAACTGCTTTTCAAACCCACCCCAGGAGGTCACGTCGTCCACACCCGGGGCGGTGCGAAGCATCAGGCGCACGTTCCAGTCTTGAATGGTGCGCAGATCCATGGCCGAAAGCTTCTGGTCTGCCGATTCGATCGTGTACCAGAACACCTGCCCCAGCCCGGAGCTGTTCGGCCCAAGCTCGGGTTCCCCGTAGCCTTGCGGGATTCTCTCCTTGGCCTCCTGGAGCTTCTCGCCGACCAATCGACGGGCAAAGTAGATGTCGACGTTGTCCTTGAAGTACACCCCGACGTAGGAGAGGCCGAAGAGGGAAATGGAGCGGATGTACTCCACGCCAGCCAGCCCCGCCATCGAAGTCTCGATGGGCGACGTAAGCAGGCGCTCCACGTCTTCGGCGGCGAGACCGGGGGACTCGGTGTAGATGCTGACCTGGTTTGGCGTGACGTCGGGAAAGGCGTCCACAGGCACCTGCTGGAACGCACGCACGCCGAAGACCACCAGAAGGACAAAGCCCACCAGCACAAGGACCTTGTAGCGCAAGGCCGCATTGACGATTTGATTTAGCATGGTCGGGTCAGTGCGCGTGGCCTTCGCCGATCTGCGACTTCAGCGACCGGGCCTTCAATGCATAGGCGCCGCCCACCACCACCAACTCGTCGACCTTGAGGCCGGCCTTGATCACGACTCGCCCCTGAAGGCGCTCGCCCAGCTGCACGGCGCGCGGTTCGAAGCCGTCATGGTCTTCAATGAAAACCGTGGGCTGTGCGGAGATAAGCACGACAGCCTCGTCGGGCAACACGATGGCCTTCGACTTGCCGGAGGTCTGGATGGCGGCGGTGACAAACATCTCCGGCTTCAGGCGCCCATCCGGATTGCGGACCTCGATGCGACCCCGGATGGTGCGCGTTTCCTTGTCGAGCGTGGCGCCGATGAAGGTGAGCTTTCCGGGGATACGCTCCGTTGGGTAGGCGGAGGCGGTCACCATCGCGCTATCGCCTACCTTGATGCGGGAAAGGTCCTTCTCCGCGAGATTCGCCTCGATCCAGAGGACGGACAGGTCGGCAATTCCGAAGAGGGGCTTATCTGGCTGCGCCAGTTCACCCAGAACGGCCTTCTTCTCGATAATCGTGCCGGCGAAGGGTGCCGTCAGCGGAAACACCGAGACATTGTCGCCATTGATTCCAATCCCGAGCATTTGCACCTTGTCGGCTGCGGCTCGCAAGGCCGCCCGAGCCTTTTCATGCTCAGCCCTGGCGCGCAGGAAGTCCTTTTGGGAGACGATCTGCTCAGCCTGCAACCGTTCTGCGCGTTCCAGATTGGACTTGGCGACCCGCGCTTCGCTTTCTGCCTGCACATAGGCCGAACGCGCCTCGCCCACTTCGATGCTGTCGAGGCTGGCTAGTACCTGACCCGCGCGCACCTGATCACCGAGATTGGCGCTCACGTTGACGATCTTGCCGGGCACCCGCGGCGCCAGGCGGGCGAGGCGGTCCTGGTTGGCCTGAATGGTGGCGGTCACCACCAATTGGTCGGACACCTCCTGCTCCTGCACGGGCTCGACACGAATGCCGGCGACTTTCAGTTCCTCGTCCGACAGCTTGATGGCCTGGCCTTCCGTGTGAGCGGCTTCGGATCCCTTCTCGTCATGCTTGTCGCCCTTGGCAGGCGCAGACTTATTGGCGGACTTGGTGGTTGCGCCCTTGTCCGGCGTGGCTGCTTCCTTGCTATCGCATCCGGCCAGAACAAGGGGAGACGGCACCGAGAAATGCGGCCAACGCAAGACGCGATGCCGGGGATTCGTTTAAAGACTGCTGCATGGGGTGCTCCTGAAGAATTCGAGAATGTGGGTCATGACGATCAGCGATCAGCGAGCAGCAGTCTCTGCTGCGCTTCCGGCAATTTGATCGAGGGCGATGCGAGTCAGGCGCAACTCGGTGATCGCCTCTAGGAGGTCACGGCGGCCATCGAGCAGCTGCCGGTTGACAAGAACCTGCTGAGGCACGCCGATTTCGCCCTCGCGCAAAGACTGTTGTGACAGACGCTGGTTCTCCTCGAGTGCGGGCAACACAGCGTCGCGTAAGTTCTGCACGCGACTCCTGAGACTCTGATAGCGATGCCAGAGTGCGCGCACATTGGCGCCTTGGCCCCTTTCGAGCCCTTGGCGCTCGGCCTGCGCGCGAGCGAGGTCAGCCTGCGCTTGCGCCACATTGCCGCTATTGCGCTTGAATAGCGGCAACGGCACGGAGACGCTGAGAAGCGTGATGTTCTCGCGGAAGTCTTGCGGGCCCTCGCGTCCCACGCCGAGTCCTACGGTGATGTCCGGAATGCGCGCCGCGAGTTCGAGATCGAGCTTGCTTCGCGCCGCCGCTTCCTTGGCCTGAATTGCTTTCAGTTGCGAGCGTTCGGCGGCTGTTTCGAGCAAGCGCTCTAGCGCTGGCACTGTCGCCCTGGATTCGAGATCACCGACAACGTCCGGGAGAGTCGCTGATGGCCATTGCAAGAGTTCGCCCAGTTCGACGCGGGCCTGCAGGAGTTGGTCCGTCAGCGCGGCAAGCTGGTTACGGGCGCGCCCTGCTTCGATGAGCGCCACATTGCCATCCAGCCTGCTGTCCTCGCCGGCTGCCACGCGCTTACCCGCGAAGCTGGATGTACGCTCGATCAGCGTGAGTGAATCGCGTTCGATGCCAATTCGGGCCTGCAAGGCGAGTACCTGCACAAAGCGCCTCTCGACATCCGCGCGCACCTCGCGTTCGGCTTCCTGCGCGAGCAGTTGTGCGGCAATGAGCTCCTGCCGCGCCGCTTCGCGTCGGTGGCCATGCTGCCCGCCGATCTCCAGGGCCTGGGTGATTCCAGCACCCCATTCGCGGTTCGTGGTGGTGCCAATATCCGATGGCGGTAGCTGGCGACGCAGGCCCTCGGCATTGAACTCAGGGTTGTTCCACAGGAGACCGCGAGTATCTTCGGCGTGGCCCTCGGCCGCAGCCACGGCGGCGCGTGCCGATTTCAAGCTGATGCTGTTCTGCTCAGCCAGAGTCCAGGCTTCCTGAAGCGTGAGCGGCTTGGCCGGAGTCACCGGCATTTCAGTGCCCTGAGCGTGCGCGGCAGCGATCCAGAGCAGGCAGGAAATCCCAAACAATTTCTTCATCGTGTCCTCGATCGAACTCTGGCAAAGCGACGCCAGCGGAAATCCAGAAGGAATCCGGCGAGAGGACGCCGCGCTTGGGTCAGCGCTAGCGACTAAAGGTAGGAGACTCGCCGGGGCTTACGCGCCGAGGGCGAGTGGAGGACGGAAAGGATTTTCTGGAGGGTGCTGCGGGAAGGAGTCGTGCAACTGGAACTGGGGGCTTCCCCCTGTTTCCGCAATCGACGTCGAAGCATCCACAACCACGGCACTGGCGCACAGGTGGTGACACATCGGACATTCGAAGTCGCCAGGAACGCCCGACTTGTCCTTGTCCGTGTCGGCTGCCTTGTCCACGGTTTGCTTTTCGTGGTGCCCCAGGTGTGATTGCGCAGCGGGAGGCGTTTCGTGCTGGCAGTACTCCGCCACAGCAGCGAAACTCCACTGCAGGGGGAGGACAAACAACACGATGATGGCCAGGAGACGTCGCATGAGGCAGGAGTTCAGTGCTCGTTCAGTATCGCGGCGGGAGACATCCGCAAACGCGTTCGTGATGGCGGCGTACCAAATTCAATGCATACCCATCGACTTCGATTGCGCGGCGGCACTCTACCAGAAAAATGCCCCTACAAGCTGTCCGACAAAGTGCATCAAGCTCACCCATTGAGCTTGGCGATAAGGGGAAGCAGAGTCTTTTCCAGCACTTCCGGAGTAATGGGACCGATCTGCTTGTAGCGGATCACGCCCTGCTTGTCGATCACGAAGGTCTCCGGCGCACCGTACACGCCATAGTCGATGCCGACCTTGCCTTCGAAATCCCACACCGACAGTTGGTAGGGATCGCCATTCTGCTGCAGCCAGCGTTTCGCATCGGCGCGCTGGTCCTTGTAGTTGAGGCCGACGATGGGAGCGATGCCACGGCGACTCATGTCGTTCAGCACAGGGTGCTCAATCTTGCAGGCGGGGCACCAGGATGCCCACACGTTGAGCAACCAGACCTTGCCCTTCATCTGTTCCGGCGAAAACGTCACCTGTGGATCGTGGAGCTGGGTCAGAGTGAAGACGGGCGCGGGCTTGTCGATGAATGGGGAAGGAATCTGTCGCGGGTCCCTGGTCAGTCCGATGCCGAGGAAAACGCACATCACGGCAAAGATCGCCAGCGGAACGATGTACTTGAGCGCCTTCATTGTCTCGGTCTCCTGTCGTCGTCGCCACGGTGGATCCCATGGCGGCACTGGCTGTTTCCGCACGTCCTCACTCCGTCACCATCAGGTAGATGCCCAGGCCGACCATCGCCACGCCGCTGATGAGCTTCAGCCAGCGACCTTCCTTCTCCTGGAGGCGGCGGTGGGACAGGGTGGTCACTCCAATGGCCAGCACGATCATGTCGTCAAACATGTAGGCCGCGTTGTAGAGGAGCAGGTAGCCGTAGTAGCTGGCGGTATCGAGGTTGCGCAGCGTGAGGATGCGCGTGAAGAGTGCCGGGAAGCCTGAAGTGCAAAGGAATTCGACGACCTGCACGAGCAGCCCCAGGATGATGACGCCGACGATCGCGGCCGGCAGGCTCTTCGCGTGCAGGATGGCCCGCATGCGCGCGTATATTCCCGGCTTGGACTTGTCGGAAATGGAAAGGGAAAAGCCGACGCCGGGCGCCACGAAATCCTTGAGGTTGATCAGGCCGGCGAAGATGGCGATCAGGGCGACGATGATCTGGGAGGCGCGCGACAGGCCGATGAGCAGGAACAGGTTGAGCCACGCCGCCATGAAGACGAAGTACGCGATGCCCTCCACCAGGACGAATGTCCCCGCGATGGCGAGCATGCGCTTGCGGTCGTTGAGCGTGGAGAGCAGCGAGATCATCAATATCAGGACCCAGATCGAGCAGGGATTCAGACCATCGAGCAGCCCCATGGCGACCGTGAAGGCCGGCAGGCCCACGTCCTCGAGCGTCACCGTCCTGCCGAAGAGGGTCACCTCGAAGGCGCCGGCTTCCTCCTCCGCCCTGCAGGTGGAGCCCTCCTGCGCCGCGCAACTCTCACCCTGGACACCGCCCTCTCCGGGCTTGATCGCCTGTCCCTGAAGCGCGCCCCGGATCAGCTTGTCCGTCGACGCCTCCGTCGAGAACCCGAAGATCAGCTGTCCGTTCACGAAGAACGCCGGCACGCGCGCATTGCCCGCCTTCTGCTGCTTCGCGATCTCCTGCAGGCGCTCGAGCGCGGAAGGTTCCTTGAGAACGTCGCGGATGACGATGTCGAGATCCGGTCGTTCCCTGGCGAGGCCGCCCAGGAAGACCTCGGCCTTCGCGCAATGCGGGCAGCCTTCGCGGACGAACACCTCCATGACCTGCTTTCCCGCGCTGGCGCTCGCTGCACCAGCAGCCTGCGGGGCGTTCGCCAGCGCGGGAGCGGAAGCGATCCAGGCCAGGCACGCCACCAGGAAGAAGCAGGCCCAATGGGCGAGCCCTCGCGCAGCGGCCGAGGCGCGTTCCGCCCCATGCGGGCGGCTCATTTGTACGCTCTCGCGATCTCGTCGGCGACCAGGCGCTGCAGTTGCTGCCGGCCGAAGCTCTGCATCTGGCGACCGTTGACGAAATACTCCGGCGTCTTGGTCACCTTCAATTGGGCCGCCTCGATGCGGTCCAGCGTCGCGCGCTGCTCGACCTCCGGCGCCTTCATGTCGGCAGCAAGTTGCTGCATGTCGAGTCCCACGCCGGCAATGGCCTGCCGGACGAGTTCGGGCTCGACCGCGTGATTGATGGCCCAGCGCTCCTGGGTGGCCAGCACCGCCTCCAACGTCTGCCAGTACTTGTCCTGCTTGCGGCTCGCCTCCAGAAGCGCGACCACGTAATCGGAACCCTTGTGGAATGCGACGTGCCGGATCGAAACCCGGATCCTGTTCGGGTTGTCGGCCATCATCTGCTTGACCAAGGGATAGAACGCGGCGCACGTCTCGCACGCCGGATCAAGGAACTCAACGATGTGGACCTTGGCTCCCGGGTCGCCCATCGTCGGCGAATGCTGGCTCGCGAGTCCCGGCCGGCTTGTCGACGATGACGACTGCGAGTACAGGAATATCCCCACCACGATGGCCAACAGGAGGGCGACACCTGACACGATGAGGACCGTCCTTCCGCCGGTCGGGCGGGATTGCGGAATCGTTTGCGGTTCCTGCGATTCCTGCTGTGCCGTAGCTTTCGTATCGACTGTTCTGGACTTCGAGTTCTTGCTCATCCCAATCTCCGGTTCTGGCCGCGCGCCGCGACCCGCTGCACGTCAATCTGGCGACGTGTGCAAACGGCGGGCCTGGAACATGGCCGGCGATCGATGGTGAATCGATTCGTCCGCTCGCATCACATCCGGGCCGACGTTCGCGGGCGACGGCCCACGATTGGCCCTTTCAATCCCTCAGGCGAGCGACGAGGGCGGCGGCCGTAGGGGGTGTCGGGATGTGGTTCGGGGCGCGACAGGAATGCGTGCTGGTCCCCGGAGTGCCGGCAATCACGCCGATCGTGGAAGGAAGGACTACGAGGGCATTGATGCCAAGACCATGGCAATCGGTGCAATCCGGACTGCATTGGACTTCGGTGGGTTCGCTGTGTGCGCAGCATTCATGGCCCGCAACGCCCACTGCCGCAGGTCCAAAGTCGTCGACTTGCAGCGCCACCCGAAGGGTTGCCGCTGGGCCTTGGCTCTCGCAGCCGAAGGACTGCGCCGTCCAAGCCCACTGCAGCGGTAGCGCAACGAGCAACAAAATAGCGAGCGCCCTGTTCACGATGGAGAGGCTTCAGACATTCAGCAGTCGACTGTCGATCGCAGATGAATCGGGTTGGGCGCCCCGGATCGCAGGGCGGAGTAGGCAAGAAGCTGCGATTGTGCCTGTGCATCACCCTCGCCTCTTGATCGGCCGCAAACGATGGAGCCTTGCGCCTCCCGCGGCAAAGTGACTCCAGACCACTCCACGAGACGCGGGCGCCGCGTCATGCCTTTTCACCAATCCTGTTTGCTCTCAGCAAACGCAGCCCGTTGAACACGACGATCAGGCTTGCCCCCATATCGGCGAACACGGCCATCCACATCGTCGCGCTGCCGAGCACCGCCAGGACGAGGAACACCGCCTTGATCCCGAGCGCGAGGACGATGTTCTGCCACAGGACCGCATGCGTCCGACGCGACAGGCGGATGGTCTCCGGTATGCGGCGCAAGTCGTCATTCATGATGACGACATCGGCGGCCTCCATCGCGATGTCGGTGCCTGCCGCCCCCATGGCGATCCCGATGTCCGCGCGCGCGAGCGCGGGCGCATCGTTGATGCCGTCGCCGGCCATCGCGACGGGTCCATGGCGCTCTCGCAGGTCCGCGATGGCTGCCAGCTTGTCCTCAGGGAGCAGGTTCCCGCGCGCATCGTCGATGCCCGCGAGCTTGCCGATGGTTTGCGCAGTCGCCATGTTGTCGCCGGTGAGCATCGCCGACTTCACGTCGAGCGCATGCAGTTCCGCGAGCGCCTGCCGCGAACTCTCTTTGATGGTGTCCGCCACGGCGAAGATCGCGAGCACCCGTGACTCGGTCGCCAGCAAGGTGACGCTGCGTCCTTGCGCTTCGTGCACCGCGAGACGCGCCTCGATCTGCGCACTGCACAGGCCGCGATCCTCGATCAGCCGATGGTTGCCGAGGACCAGCGTACGCCCGTCCACACGGGCCTCGATGCCGCGCCCCGGCAGCGCAGTGAATCCCTGCAGCAAGCCATTGCCCTTCTCCAACCCTGCCGCGATGGCCTTCGCGACCGGATGATCCGAGTGCCCGGCCAGATCGCCGGCCCAGCGCAACACGAGGGCATCCGGCGAGTCGGATGGCAGGATCTCCGTCGCCACCAGCCTGGGCTTGCCTTCGGTGATCGTGCCGGTCTTGTCGAAAGCGATCGCCTTGAGATTGCGCGCTTCCTCGAGGTAGATGCCGCCCTTGATCAGGATGCCGCGGCGCGCGGCGGCCGCGAGTCCGCTGACCACCGTAACCGGCGTGGCGATGACGAGGGCACAAGGGCAGGCGATGACCAACAGGACGAGAGCCTTGTAAAGCGCCTGCGTCCAGGTCAGGTCCATGAGCCACGGCGTCAGCACAGCCACAGCGAGCGCCAGGGCAAATACGGCAGGCGTGTAGATCGCCGCGAACCGGTCCACGAATTGCTGCGTGGGGGCACGGGCTCCCTGCGCCTGCTCGACCGCGTGGATGATGCGAGCGAGCGTGGTGTTACCTGCTGCAGCCGTGACTTTCAGTTCCAGCGTCGCGACCTGGTTGATCGTGCCTGCATAGACCACGTCGCCTTTCGACTTGTCGACCGGAATGCTCTCGCCGGTCACCGGGGACTGGTCCACCGCGCTCGTTCCTGCCGCCACGACTCCGTCGAGCGCGATTCGCGCGCCGGGCTTCACCCGGATGACGGCATCGACAGGGACTTCCCGCGCGGGAACCTCCAGCCAGTTCCCATCCGCCTGGCGTACCTCGGCCGTATCCGGAGTCAGGTCGAGGAGGCCCTTGATGGCGTTTCGCGCGCGGTCCACGGCCCGCGCCTCGATGAGTTCCGCGATGGCATAGAGGGCCATCACCATGGCCGCTTCCGGCCATTGGCCGATCAGGAAGGCGCCGGTCACCGCAACGCTCATGAGCGCATTGATGTTGAGGCGCCCCTGGCGCAGTGCCGCCAGCCCCTTGCCGTACGTCGAGAATCCGGCCAGCCAGATGGCTCCCGCGGCAAGCGCGATCCCTACGACCTCGAATGACGTCGTTCGTGGTGCCAGGAAGTCGACCAGTTCCGCTGCGATTGCGAGCGCCAGCGCGAGGCCCAGGCGCCACAGTCCTTCGGAAGGATGATCATGGTCATGCTCGTCCGAGGCAGCGGGGGCGACGGGTTGGGGGTCGAACCCGGCACGACGGATCGCGTCGAGCGCCAATGGAATGACGGCGGGCGACGCATCGATGGCAAGGGTCCGCGCCTCCAATCGGAACTCGAGCCCCTTCAGGCCGGATACCTTTTCGAGCGCGCGGCGAATGTCGCCTTCCTCCGAGGGGCAATCCATCGTCGAGATCCGGAAGACCTGCTTTCCCGGGGCGCGCTCTGTCACGGCCAGGGCGGCATCACTGACCGGTGCGGTGGCGCAGCCGCCACGGCAACCGCAGGTTTCCGGGGGGGCGGCCGGTGGAACGGCGGAATCTGCACGCGCGCTCATTGAGGTCTCCTGGATACACCCGCATTGGAAACCCTGAAGCCACTAGAGGGTCAAGCGCCTATAATTGCCGCCATGGTCGCCAGTTCGGAGCCGTCGACGCGGAGGTGGGCGAGGATGAAGATCGGTGAGCTGGCGGGCCTGACCCGCACGCAGGTGGAAACCATCCGCTACTACGAGCGCGAGGGGCTATTGCCGGCCGCACCACGCAGTGATGGCAACTACCGCATCTACGGCGAATCCCACGTCGAGCGGCTGGCGTTCATCCGCAACTGCAGGAACCTCGACATGACGCTCGACGAGATCCGGGTGCTGCTGCGCTTCAGGGAATTGCCCGACGAGAACTGTGGCGAGGTCAACGCGCTTCTCGACGAGCACATCGGCCACGTGGCCGAACGCGTGGAAGAACTTCGGCAACTGGAAAAGCAGCTCAGGAGCCTGCGCGACACGTGCCGGATAACACGGGACTCAGCGCACTGCGGCATCCTGAAGGGGCTCACCGAGGGTGCCCCGCAGGAATCCCTGGGGAAGGGGGGCGCCGCAAGGCACATTCGCGGCGCTCACAAGCCCGGCCGCTCCTGACAACGCGACCCGGCTGGACCTACCAGGGCTGCGGCTGGATGGCCGTGGTCCGGCCGCCCGGAAGTTGAATCGTTGCCGTCGACGGGGATGAGAAGACAATCGTCAACGTGCCGTCGCTCCCTGCCACAGCGGGTCGCGAATAGCCGCAGGACGCGCACTGCCCGCCGCGATAGCGGTCCAGGGTCGCCGTCATCGTGATGGTGTTGCCGTTGCTCACAAGGCGGCCCGGCGCGTAGTACCAGACCGGATCACCCGACGAGTTGTAGCTGAACATGGTCACGACCATCACGCCGTGCTGCACCTGCAGGTTGTAGCCCGTCCCCGACTCGTTGGGGTTCCACCACATGCCGGTGAACGGCGTGAACGGCAGCACGGCATTGGCGCCGGCAGATTGCGCCCCGCCCGGCATCGTGTAGCCGGATAGCCGCACGACCTGGGTGCCGTCGTCGATCATGACAATGCCCACGCCTTGGGCATACCAAACGTCGCGCGCTTCGCCGGAGCCGCGCTGCTCGCGCACATGGAGCGCGTTGGCAAACGTCCCGGCCGGGGTAATCACCGTCTCGAGACTCTGGGCCGAGTAGGTGCTCGCGTAACTGCTCGAGCCCCACATATTGCAGACACCGTACACGTTGCTCGTCCAGCTACCCGCGTTGGCGTACCTCCCGGATCCCATCATCGTCCCAGGGAACACGGTGTCTCGGAGAATGCATTCCGGGGACGAGAGAACCGTGGTCGAAAAGCGCGTCCCGGCGGGGTCTGCCCCGGTGCCGCCGTAGTAGTAGACGCCACCCGGCCTCATCCCGTAGAAGTCGGTAGCGTACGTCGCGCAACTGACACCTGCACGGCACTCGTAGGTGTAGTGCATCGCGAAAAGACCGGACTGGTCGGCCCAATTCTGCCCGGCCCGAACGACCATCGCGCTCGATGACCACACACCACCGGTGTGCACGTACTCATAGCGCGCGCCATCGACCATTGGGAAGTATCCCGACGTGCCTAGCGAGCCATGCATCATTTGGGCCTGGCTCACAGTGGAGATCACCATTGCAAGGCAACTGGCGAGAACGAGCTTCATGACTAGCCTCTAGACGTAGTTACGCAACGTGCCCAGCAGTTTCTTCGCCCGCGACAATTTCCAGTTGATCGAGGACAAGCAATAACTACTTAAGTCACGCTTTCGTGGGACCTTTGGCCCACGACTAAGGGCACGCATTGAAAGTAGCTGCGGCATCTGGAGAAGCAACTCAGGAGCCTGCGCGACACGTGCCGGATCACGCGGGACTCAGCGCACTGCGGCATCTTGAAGGGATTGACAGAAGGTACCCGCAGGAATCCTTGGGGAAGGGTGGCGCCGCAAGACACATCTGCGGCGCCCACAAACCCGGCCGCTCCTGAAAGCGCGACCCGGCTGGACCTACCAGGGCTGCGGCTGGATGGCCGTGGTCCGGCCGCCCGGAAGTTGAATCGTTGCCGTCGACGGGGATGAGAAGACAATCGTCAACGTGCCGTCGCTCCCCGCGACAGTAATAGCCGCAGGACGCGCACTGCACGCCACAATAGCGGTCTGCCACTCGGCCCCATGTTGAATGTGACACAACCATAGCGACGTGCCATCTATGGTCAATGGAGCAACACGTTTGTAACTTCCTAGTAGGTCTCTCGTCACTCTCGCCTTTGTAGAGTCGGACTTGTGCCGGCCGGAGCCGGACCCTGACACCGTCAGGTGACTACAACAAAGGAGATTGACAGACATGACGCTCAGCACTCTCTTCACCGCTCTTGGACTAACGCTCGCCCTAACGTTTCCACTCGCATCGCTCGCTGACGCTGGCCAGTCCTTAGGCCGCGTCACTTCAAGCGCGGCGCCAGGATCATTGAAGTTGGGAGACCTTTCCCCCGACGGCCAATACATCTGGCAGGGCGAAGAGTCCGGCTGGCAACTTCGTCCGATAGAGTATCGCTTCGACAATGGCCGGCTACTTCTCGTCAATGCGCCCAGTGGCCATATGCAATCCCTTGCCGCAGAATCAACGCCTCTGAAGCTCGGTGACATCTCCCTCGACCGTGAATACGTCTTCATGGGCGAGGAAGGGGGCTGGCAGATTCGCCCGATGCAATATGTTTTCGAGCGTGGCCGCCTGGTTCACGTCGACGATCCGCCTGGACACATGACGCGACAAGCAGACACTCGGCCACTGACAGAAGCGGAGCGCAGAGCGCTCGAGAGCTCTGGCGGAGGGTAACTTCCTTGCATGCACCTGTTTACAAGGGTACGCAAATGTAATGCGATGGTCTTCCTCTTGTTAAGGGTATCTCCATAGAGTCAGCAGAGTACTGGCCATTGGCGGTATGCGCCGCCCACGCGGCGGTAACGATCCGGAGGGACCACGACAATGAGATTTGCATTAAGTCGAACGAGCGCTATTGCCCTTGGCGCGATCGCCTTGCTGGGCTCATCGGCCGCCGGGGCCGCTGATGACCTGCAGAGCCTGAGAGCCGAGATCGAGACACTGAAGAGGGAGTTACGCGAAATCAAGGAGGCCCAACGAACGGCACCGCCGGCAGCACCAGCGCCGGCGCCGCAGTCCGCAGGCCCACGCGACCTCAGCGCAACCGTCCTCGGTGCCACTGTGACGCTCTACGGCACGATCAATACCGACGCAGGGACGGTCGAGCGCACTGGCGCCACCGCTGGCACGAGCGGGCTCAACAGCATGGTCGGCGCGCCGGGGCTTACGCCCGCGAACGTATCGTCACGGTCGGTCCTGCGTTCGAACTCGACGAACTTCGGAATCCGCGGCTCGCGCAAATTCGGCAGCGACCTGAAGGCGGTGTTTCAGGTCGAGTCCGGGTACAGCACGGACGGGGGCGCGGGAACCCTGGCTGGTCGCGACACCTTCATCGGCCTGGAGGGGAATTTCGGCACTCTTCTCTATGGGGGCAACATCGACAGCCCTTACAAGCGCAGCGTCCAGGGCAAGGACCCATTCTTCGCCACGGGAATCGCGACCCAGAAGGGGATACTCGGCAGTCCCGGCTTCAATGTCACGAGCGTGAACGCCGTCGGCGGATCGGCCGTCGGCGGCAATGCCGCCGGCGCGCAACAGCAGAACGCCGGCTTCGATGCGCGGCAGAACAACGTGGTCATCTACCGTAGCCCGGTCTACTCCGGTTTCGCCGGGGAGATTTCCTACGGCATGAACGAGAATAAGACCTCGAGCGGCATCAACCCGACCGTGATATCGGCGCAGGTCCGCTACGAGCGCGGCCCCTGGTTCGCAAGCTACGCCTACGAGGAGCGCGAGGATGTGTTCGGCCTGAACTCGCTGCAGACATTCGCTCCCGGAACGGGATCGACGGGGGCGCTGTTCGTTCCCCCTGCCGGCGCGACGTCGAAGGACAGCGCCAACAAGGTCGGCGTGGGCTACAAGCTCTTTTCCAATACGGAACTGCTGCTCGTCTGGGAGAACCTCAAGTACACGACGAACACCGGGACCATGCGCGAATTCGAGCGTGACGCCTGGGTGGGCTCGGTCAATCATCGCATGGGCCGGCACCGCGCCATCCTGAGCTACAGCAAGGCTGACGAAGGCAGTTGCAGCCTCGCATCCGGCGCCGCCTGCTCGACACGCGGCCTGGGCGCGGAGCAGTGGGCCGCGGGATACGTCTTCGATCTGGATGCCATGACCTCCCTGTACGCCTTCTGGACGCAGATCAGGAACGACGAGGCGGCGGCGTACAACTTCGGAGTGTCCGGGGCCCCGGCGGCCGGTGTAGGCGCCGATCCGCAAGGCGTGGCTCTCGGCATTCGCTACAGGTTCTGAGAGCAGGTACTGCTCGGAGCGCTACTGCGGCACTAGAGTAGCTCGTGGCGCTCACAACTTCCGCTTGAGGCCGTCGGGAGTGGGTGGCGCAACCTTTCTCCAGCGCGTAAGGTTGACGTCCCGCACTCCCGACATTTTTTCGTCTGCCACGCCATTCGCGCACATCCTCCGTACGGAGCTCGCAGGATGTGTCCGTCAGAACCAGACGCTACCCTTTTCGATGACGTTATCACCGTTCGATCATTTGCCTTTCCTACACTTTTGTAATCGCAGCGTATGGGTACTGTCAGCACCCGAGCCGTAAAGTGGGTTCCATACCGGCAATCGCCGGTTCCCGTCGAACGACGGAGTAACCCACGCGGGAGATACACATGAAATCCAACAAAGCACTATTTGCACTCGGCATGATGATGACCCTGGGCACGCCGCTGTCTGCCGTCGCTGACGGCACTTGGATCAGGTCCAACGACGAGGCCGGCTGGCAATACGTTCCGGCGCCCTTCGGAAGCGTGAAGGCGTCGCCGGCGCTGCCGGCCGTGAAGCCCCTGCAGATCGGCGACCTCTCGACCGATCGCGAATGGGTGTACACCGGCGGCGAAAGCGACTGGGCGCCCCGCCAGATGACGTACGTGTACCAGGGCGGCCGCCTGGTTCACGTCGACGATCCCGTCGGCCACATGCACCGGACCGCGGACACCCGCCCCCTGACGGCGGAGCAGCGCGCCGCGCTCGAGCGCTCGTCTGGAAGCTAGGGGCCGAGGAGCATGAGAAGCAGCCGCGACTAAGAGGCCGCGGCTGCTTCTTCACATCGCCAGGCACAGCCACTCACTAGTCAGGTTCGCGACTGCCAACGCTTTCGTTTCGCGATGCGCTTCTGTGCATAGACCGTTGCCCGCGGGCCCCGAAGACTTGCGACGCTTTCTCGCTTGGCGGCTCGGTGTTGCAGGGCTCATTATCGGGTTGGCCGGTGGAGCCACCTCCTACTGGCTCGAGACTTACCGCTTCGAAACACTCGCGTGGGATCACGCGGCATCTGGCGCCCGCCACTTTGCAACCCCGGCGATGCAGGCACTGCTCGACGGAGAAGAAGAACACCACGCGGAGCTGACGGCGCTGCTCGACCGCACACGATTTGTAGGCATACGCGTATTTCGCCCGGACATGGCCACCGCTTTCGAAGCGTGGGCCAAGATACCGCCCGCACTCATCGCGGCATCGCGCAGTACCTCTCTCGACTGGCCCGCAACGGGCCAAAGTCGTCGCCTCCGAGTCGATTTCGACGGAGAACGGCTAATCCTGGTGAGGCTGCCATTGACCGCCAACGATGGTCGTCTCGTGGGTTACATAGATGGTGTGACGCGCGTGGACGGCGAAGCGGTCGACGTGCAAAGGCAACATGCACGCACCGCGGCCCTGATCTCCGTCACGTCGGTAGGCCTCGCCACGTTCCTGCTGTATCCAATGATGCTTGCGTTGCTGCGCAGATCCTCGGAACTATCGCGCAACCTCCTCAATTCCAATCTGTCCCTGCTGCGTTCGCTGGGAAACGCTGTTGCCAAGCGCGATTCCGACACGGACGCCCACAACTATCGCGTAACCCTCTACGCCGTCGGCCTCGCGGAGCACATGGGCCTGCCCAGGAGCGACATCGCGAACCTTGTCACCGGCGCATTCCTCCACGACGTCGGCAAGATCGGCATTCCCGACAGCATCCTTCTGAAACCCGGCCGCCTGACCCAGGGCGAGTGGGAGGTTATGACTACCCACGTCAGGCTAGGACTTGAAATCGTTGCCGACAATCCCTGGTTGGATGGAGCGGCATTGACGATCGCACAGCACCATGAGCACTTCGATGGAGAGGGCTACCCACAAGGCCTGCGCGCAAAGGACATCGCGCTGGTCGCAAGGGTCTTCGCCATTGTCGACGTGTTCGATGCACTTACCTCCGAGCGTCCATATAGACGTCCATTGCCGTTGGCCGAAGCGCTAGACGTGATAGCGAGCGACTCGGGACGACACTTCGATCCATCAGCCGTTGAGGCGTTTCAACGCGTTGCACCAGCAATGTTCCAGGTGATATCCGCAGCGGACATCGACAGGCTACGTACCATGCTGCGCGAGGCGCTCACACGTTACTTCGATAGCCGGGTTGCGGTCTGAGCCGCGCGCTCGGATTTCCTTTCGCGCTATGTGTGGCCGTCATCATTGCGCCATCTGCACCTGCAAGGAGATCGGAACGCTGGACTTGTTGACCCACATCCAGCAGTAGTCCTGATCCAGGGGTATCGTCAACGTGCCCTGCGATTCGTGGACACCATCCTGCCTGGTCGGATACTCGACCTTCTTGCCCTCGTGGTAGTGGATGTTGAAGTTGAGCGGAGCGTTCGCCTGGAAGCTCCAGCGTATGGCTTGATCCCTGTTCAGCTTGCCGCAGACTTCGGCAAACTTCCCCGGCGCAATGTCCTGCCCGTGCTGGAACTTGCCGACAGCATCCCAGGCGATCGTGACGACTTCGGCACGCACCGCACTCGCCATTGCCAACATCATCAAGAGTGGCAGACCGCGAAATCTCGATCGAAACAAATGCATCTCAGTTTTCCTTGCGCAGTCGCAGCGTGTCAGTGATGATGGACGCCGAATTCGGGCTCATCGCGAGCGCAGCGATCATATGCAACAGGAGCCAGCCGCTTGCCGGTCACGGCGCGCCCAGATGGCTGGTCAATCTCGCCCTCGACCAGCCATCCCGTGCGCTTGCCGGAAAGACGACCCAGCGAACGTTCAGCCGCCGAAGCTCTCCTTGTTGAATTCCTTTAGGAAGGCCTCCGTCTGCTTCTTGTCGAGCTTGCCCGTCTTCTTGGTGTCCATCTTGTCGAACATCTTTTCCATGTGCTTCATCATTTCGGCTTTGGACACCATGCCGTCGTGATCCATGTCGCAGGCCTTCATGAAGGCGTCCATGTCGTGCTTCATCATCCCCATGTCCTGTTTCTTCATCGGCTCCGCCGCAAAGACCGCGGGCGCCGCCATCAGCGACACGGCGACCATCGAGCCAGCAAGTACATTCAAAAGTTTCATTGCATCGTCCTTTCGTGGTTGGAAGCGAAGCCCTGTCCGACGCGTGTGCTTCGCTGCAGCACGGCGCGGGTAATGCGTTGCGCCACCAGAGCTAAGTTTGCGCGCGTGGACATGACGGTTCGATTACGCGGAGATGACGGGCATGTAACCGCATCATCAGCTTGCCCCACCGCTGGAAGCAAATCTATTCGGCAATGCTTCCAACGTCTGTGCGCCAGCGTACCCAACATCTGCTTGCCCCGCTGAAGCGAGGTCGCGGTTGTCGCTTTCCCCACGATGGCCATCGTCGCTTCACCTGCAGCAGCCACCCTTGGCCATGTGACCGTGAGCGGCGGCCACATCCACTCCATAGCCCGCGCCCTTCACGGCCGATTTCAATTTCTCGGGCGAGGTCAGCTTCTCGCTATACTGCACCGTGGCTTCGCCCGCCGTGAGCGACACGTATACGTCACCAACTCCGGCAATCGCCTTCAACGCATGTGTCACTGTGCTGACGCAACCACCGCAAGTCATACCGGATATTCTCAGATGTTCAGTTTGCATGTTCATGCCTCTTTTCAAGGTAACGATTGACATTGACCCGGGAGTACACCTCGACGCGGTTCTGTCCCTGCCCACAACGAGCGCAGAAATGACCAAGTTCGCGCCGACGTACTTGGTCATCACGGCACTGCCTACTCTGTTCGGGCCGCATAGACATTGCGTTTCCTGTATTCCCTTGCGAGGCTGTGAAGATTGAAATGTCGATGCCACCCCGCCTGTTCACGGGCGCTGGAACGGGAAGGCCTTCTGGCGGCTTTCGTTGTTGAGCACCCCTCACAGCTTGAGGCGATTGAGCCGCAATGCATTGGTTACCACGGACACCGAACTCAGCGCCATCGCTGCGCCGGCGAAGACGGGCGAGAGAAGCAGCCCGAACACCGGGTAGAGAACGCCCGCGGCAACCGGGATACCTAGCGCGTTGTAGCCGAACGCGAAGACGAGGTTCTGGCGGATATTGCGCATCGTGGCGTGCGACAGAACGGCGGCGCGCGCGATGCCGCGCAAGTCTCCCTTCACCAGCGTGACGCCCGCGCTTTCCATCGCTACATCGGTGCCGGTGCCCATGGCGATGCCCACGTCGGCCTGCGCGAGCGCCGGCGCATCGTTGATGCCGTCACCGGCCATCGCCACCTTGCGCCCTTCGACCTGCAGGCGCTTCACGTGACCGGCCTTGTCCTCCGGGAGCACTTCGGCAAGCGCCTCGTCGATCCCGAGTTGCCGGGCAACCGCTTCTGCGGTGCCGCGCGAATCGCCGGTCAGCATGACGATTCGAACGCCGGCTTTCTTGAGGGTCGCAATGGCTTCCGGGGTGCCTTCCTTGATCGGATCGGCCACCGCCGCAATCCCCGCTGCCGCGCCGTCGATGGCGTAAAACACCACCGTCTTGGCGTCCGCACGCCAGCCGTTCGCGCGTTCCTCCCAGCGGCCGGTGTCCACCTTGTATTGCGCGAGGAAGACACGGCTGCCGACCAGCAAGCGCTTGCCGTCGACTTCGGCCAGCACGCCGAGACCGTTCACGGCCTCGAACGCCGTGGCCGTTCCTGGTACCAGGCCACGCGCCTTCGCGCCTGCCACGATCGCCATCGCGATGGGATGCTCGGAAAGCTGTTCCACACCTGCCACCAGGGCGAGCGCTTCGTCTTCCGGAATGCCCTCAGCTACAAAGCCAGTCAGCGCCGGATGGCCGAGCGTAAGCGTGCCGGTCTTGTCGACCACGACCGTGTCAATGTCACGCATGCGTTCGATCGCTTCGGCGTTGCGGAACAGGATGCCGCTGCGCGCGCCTTGACCCATGGCGACGGTCATCGAGATGGGCGTGGCGAGGCCGACGGCGCACGGGCAGGCGATGATCAGCACGGCGATGGCATTCAGGAACGCGTAGGCGAATCTCGGCTCCGGACCGACGAACCACCACACGAGCGCCGTCAACACGGCGATGGCCACGACGATCTGCACGAACCAGGCCGCGATGATGTCGGCGAGCTTCTGGATCGGTGCGCGCGTGCGCTGCGCCTCTCCCACCATGTGAACGATGCGAGCGAGCAGCGTATCCGCGCCCACGCGCTCCGCACGCATCACCAGGGAGCCGTTGCCGTTCACGGTTGCGCCGGTGACCTTGTCGCCCGCCGCCTTGGCGACCGGCACGGGCTCGCCGGTGAGCATGGCTTCGTCCACACGACTCGTGCCCTCGAGTACCGAGCCGTCGACCGGAATCTTCTCGCCCGGCTTCACGCGCAGCCGGTCGCCGACGGTAACGGTCTCCAGCGGTACCTGTTCCTCCGTGCCATCGTCGCGCAACCGCCACGCGAGGTTGGGCGCGAGTTCCAGCAATTGCTGGATCGCCCGGCCCGTTTTCCCCATCGCCCGCAACTGCAGGACGTCCCCCAGCATCACCAGGGTCACGATCACCGCCGCCGCCTCGAAATAGGTGCCGACGGCACCGTCGTGCTCGCGGAACTCCGCCGGAAACCAGCCGGGCACCAGCACTGCGGCGAGACTGAACAGGTAGGCGAGTCCCACCCCCAGCCCGATCAGCGTGTACATGTTGAGCGCGCGATGGACGAGTGAGAACCAGAATTTGCGCAGGATCGGCCATCCCACCCACAGCACGACCGGCGTGCCTAGCACGAACTCGATCCAGCCGCGTGCCCGTGGCTGGAGGCCGAACAGGTCATGGAAGCCGATCATCGGCGACATCGCCAACACCACGAGCGGGATCGACAGCGCGACACCGATCCACAGCCGCCTCGTGAGGTCGCGCAACTCGGAATCGTCGGTCTGGCCCGCGCCCGTGCCTGCGATCGGCACCAGTGCCATGCCGCAGATCGGGCAATCGCCCGACCTGTCGCGCACGATTTCCGGGTGCATTGGGCAGGTGAAGGCTGTTCCCGACTGCGCCGCTCCCGTGACGGCAGGCTCCCCGCCGACCGAACCCGGTACTGCCGGCGTCTCTCGAACGCGGCGGTGTGCGTGTCCGGTCGGCGTCGCATCACCGGCAGATGACGCGCCAATGTACGTGGTCGGGGCGGCCTCGAATCTCTTCTTGCAACCCGCGGAACAGAAGTAATAATTGCGGTCCTCGAACACGCTGCTGCCTGCCGCCGTGCCCTCGTCGACCTGCATGCCGCATACGGGATCAGTCGCCATCGTCATTACCTCGTCTTCTTGTCGAACCGGCCAACAGCACCGGTACCAGCGCTCGATAGGCGGCCACCATCGCCGGCGGCAGGATCAGCCACTGGAGCAGCGGGGAAAGACCGATGCCGAAGAACATCGGCATGCTCGTCGTGTAGCCCCAAGCGCCTGCGCGATAAACGTTGTACCACTCGCTCCACGCGGTGTAGGCCAGCGCGCCCACGACGGCAATTGTGCCGCCTGTCCACGGGCGCGACGCCGGCCAATCAGCGCGCCCAAGCACGATGCCGGCCAGCGCGAACATCGCGAGAGCGATCAGGACGTCGCCCAGGGAGCAATGCAGCACTGCCCATGCGACGCTCGGTCCGTCCGCCGCGGCCCAGATCGTATAAAGCCTTACGTGCGCGATTTCCCACACCAGATTCGAGACAAACGCGAGCGCCGACCAGATTCCTGCTCGGGCCATGAATCCCGGCCCTGCAATCGCGGCCGCACTGCGTGGACCAACGCCTGCCTTCTCGGTATTTCGGTCTGTTCTCAATTGCGGCCATCCGCTCGCATGTCGCGTCACTTGCCGCTCTTCGGGTCCGGGAACTTCACGGCCCGGTAGAGCGCGAGCGTTCCGAACACGGTCGCGAAAGTCTGCGTCTGCCGGACATCCGCGAAGCCCGCGTCCGCGAATACCGCTGGCAGCCCGCCCGAGACGTTGTCGCGGGTATTCGCGAACCCATCGAGCAACTGTACCGGCACGAACAGCGCCCGCATGAGCCAGTTCGCTGCGCGTCCCCAGTCCGCGACGTGCAGCTCGCCGCCGGGACGCAGTACACGCAACGCTTCCCTTGCGGTCTCCTGCTTTTCCGTCAAGGAAAGGTGGTGAAACAAGAGGCTCGAGACAATGCGGTCCAAGCTCCCATCGGGGTACGGGAGGCGGCTCGAATAGCCTTGCTCGAAGCGCACGGCCACGCCCGCCGCCTTCGACTTGCGTTCTGCGATCGCGAGGATCCGCGTGTCGGCATCGAAACCCTGCAACCTCACTTCGCGAACCCGTGTACCGATCATGGTCGCGAGAGTGCCGGTCCCGCAGGCCAGATCGAGGACATCGTGCCCGGAACGAATGGCGGCAGCCTCGATGAGTGCCGGCCTGAACGTCTTCTCCCTCATCGTAGCCGCCATCACGATGTCATAGAGGGGCGTCAGCCACGCAACGCCCAACGCCGGTACGATCTTCGCCTTCTTTGTCGTTTCCACCGCATTGCCCTTTCGCGTTCCGGCTGGGAGATCCCGGCGCCCCCTAGCGTTCCCGGCTGATTGCCAGGAACTCCGAGGCGACCTCGCGCAGCAACCGCCAACCCGCCAGCGCCATCAGCGTCGCGATAGCGAGAGGAAGTGCGCAGACGCTCCACTCGGCATTCCATGTAATTGCCGCTACCGCAGCTCCCGCCGCAAGTGCGGCACACCTGACCATCCACTGTCGACCTGAAAGCGTGGCGTAGCCCTCACCCCGGGCGTATAGGACAAATGTCGCGTACGAGATGGCCAGGAGCCCGACGTCCGCGTACAACCACTCGTGAATCGGCTGCCAGTACCCGTGAACGGCAGCCAGGACCATGACGGCAAGCGCAATTGCCGCCAGGATCGACGCCACCCCCGCTAGCGCGCTACGAATGGCCGCGCGAAACGCGTCCATGGGAGCCTCTTCGTCCATCCCCGCGAGAAATGCGTACAACGCCAGCGGACCGGCAGCGGCGATGATCACGCAGTCGCGCATGGCGATTCCCGCCGCCAGGATCGCCAACGGCAGCGCCCACCGTATCCGGGCGCCGAATCGCCGCATCGAGGTCCCCGGGGCGCCTTATTTCGCGGCCTCGATGGCGGTCACGACATAGGCGCCCGACTTCTCCTCGACGGCGAAGCGGACCTTGTCGCCCGTCTTCACCATGTCGAGGAACGCGCGGTCCTTGACCTGGAACACCATGGTCATCGGCGGCATGTCGAGGTTCTTGATCGGGCCGTGCTTGAGCGTGATCTTGCCGGCATCCTTGTCGATCTTGCGCACTTCGCCGTCCGCCAGGGCGGTGGCGGCCGGCGATGCGGCAATTTGTGCGTGGTGGCCGGCGTGCGCGTCGGTCTGCGCGTGGGCGGCTCCGATCGCGAGAAGACCAAGGGGAAGGAGTGCAGTGGCGAGGCGTTTCATGGCGTGGCTCCTGTTGTCATTGTGGGAACGGGGCAGTCGGGCTTCATTTCCCGGCAACGATGACCTTGCCGATCATCCCGGCCTCGAGATGGCCGGGAAGCAGGCATCCGTAGTGGAACTCGCCGGCCTTTGTGAACGTCCACACGATTTCCTGCTTCGTGCCCGGCGGCACGTGTGCCATGTAAGGCGCGTCGTGCTCCATGTTCGGGAATTTCTTCATCATCTCGCCGTGGGCCTTCAGCTCCGCAAGGTTGCCGAGCACCATCTCGTGCATGACCTTGCCGCCGTTCTTCGCCACGAAGCGGATGGTCTCGCCCTCTCTCACGCGCACTTCCGACGGGCTGAAGCGCATCGCGTCGCTCATGTCGACCGTCACCGTGCGCGATACCTTCTTCGGATCCCCCTGCCGGCCGAAGGAATGCTCCTCGGTCGAGATCGCTTGGGCTTTCGAAGACTTCTTGTCGTCGTGCTTGTCGCCGTGGGCAAGGGCTGCGGGCGCGGTCGCGACAAGCACCGCAGCAAGTACGGCGTTGAGTGCAAGACGGTTCACTGTTGTTTCTCCTTGTCTGGGCCGATCAATGGCCGGAATGGTCCTTGGGTTTGCGCACCTGGAATTCGGCGCCTGGGGACTTCGTCGCGAGCGGCATCGACTGCCCGCCCTCGGACCTGAACCGCGCGGGCTCCGCCAACGGTCCCGTCCATTCGTACGCCTGCGTGCCGGGAGGCTGCTTGTACCAGCCGGGATCCTTGTAGTCGCCGGGCTTCTGCTCGCGGCGCACCTTGAACACGGTGAACATGCCGCCCATCTCCACCGGGCCGTAGGGGCCTGTGCCAGTCATCATCGGCAGCGTGTTGTCGGGCAGGGGCATTTCCATCTCTCCCATGTCGGCCATGCCGCGCTCTCCCATTACCATGTATTCCGGAATGAGAGAGGTGATCTGCTTCGCGAGCCCGCGATGGTCCACGCCGATCATCGTCGGAACGTCGTGGCCCATGGCATTCATCGTGTGGTGCGACTTGTGGCAGTGGAAGGCCCAGTCCCCCTCCTCGTCCGCCAGCAGTTCGATCTGGCGCATCTGCCCCACCGCGACATCGGTCGTCACCTCGTACCAGCGGGTCGAGACCGGCGTCGGCCCGCCGTCGGTGCCGGTCACCAGGAACTCGTGGCCGTGCAGGTGGATGGGGTGGTTGGTCATTGTGAGGTTGCCGATGCGGATGCGCACCTTGTCGTTCAGGCGCACGTTGAGCGAGTCGATGCCGGGGAAGGAGCGGCTGTTCCACATCCAGAGGTTGAAGTCGAGCATGGTGTTGACCTTCGGCGTGTAGCTGCCCGGATCGATGTCGAAGGCGTTGAGCAGGAAGCAGAAGTCGCGATCGACGGGATCGATGAGCGGGTGCTGCCCTTTCGGATGCGTGACCCAGAAGCCCATCATGCCCATGGCCATCTGCGTCATCTCGTCGGCGTGCGGGTGGTACATGAAAGTGCCGGGACGCCGCGCGACGAACTCGTAGACGTAGGTCTTGCCCACGGGGATCTGTTTCTGGTTGAGCCCTCCGACCCCGTCCATGCCGTTGGGGATGCGCTGGCCGTGCCAGTGGATGGTAGTGTGCTCCGGCAAGCGGTTGGTGACGAAGAGGCGCACGCGGTCGCCCTCCACCACCTCGATCGTCGGCCCCGGACTCTGGCCGTTGTAGCCCCACAGGTGCGCCTTCATGCCGGGTGCGATCTCGCGAACCACCGGCTCGGCGACGAGGTGGAATTCCTTCACGCCCTTGTTCATCCGCCACGGCAACGTCCAGCCGTTCAGTGTCACCACCGGGTTGTAGGGACGCCCGTTGGGCGGCAAGAGCGGCGGCTGCGTGTCGGCCTTGTCCATCGTCACCGGCTCCGGCAGGGCGGCAAGTGACACCCGGCTAACCGCGGAGGCTGCAAGGGTCGCCCCTGCAACTCCGGCGCCCCGGAAGAAGTCGCGTCGCGTAACCATGGTCGAATCCTCTCGGTCAGTGGCCCGCGGCCGCTTCAGGTTGGGTAAGCAGCGTCTTCGGCCCCAAGGTACCTTCCACCCGGCCGATCATCGCCATTTGCAGGTCGGCGTCCGCCGCCCAGAAGTCGCGCAGTGCCTCGACATAGCCGGTCACGCTAAGTATCTGCGAGCGCGTGTCGGACAGCAGGTCGAACACGCCGATCAGCATGCCGTTGTAGCGCAGCAGGTTCTCCTCGGCGATGCGCTTCCTGAGCGGCACGATTTCGTCGCGGTAGTGCTTAGCGATGTCGTGGGTGAGCCGGTAACTGCGGTAGGCCTCCCGCACTTCCGAGCGCGCGTTGATGGCGGTCTGCGCGGCGCGGTCGAGGGCCTGCCAGTAGATTGCCTCGGCCTTGGCCACGCGGGCCGTCCCCCAATCGAAGAGCGGTAGTTCGAGTGCGATTTCGTAGCCCTTCTTGTACGGATCCGACTTTTCGCCTTCGAGAACGCGGGCGGGCCCTAACTCGAGCACATTGATGAACCGGGTCGTCTCGGTGAGGTCGAGGTTGCGAGCCACGGCCTCTGTCTCGAGGATGGCGGCCCGTATGTCGAGACGCTGCGCGATGGCCTGGCGCTCGATGTCCGGGCGCTCGGAGGCGGTGCCCGGAAGGTCGGGAAGGCGCTCCGGCAACTCGTAGCCGGCCTGCCCGCCCCACAATCCCATCAGTCGCGTCAGGCGTTCCCGGGCGGCGCTCTGCGCGTGCTCCGCGCGCGCCAGGTAAAGCGCGGCATCCGCGTAGAAACCGTGTTCTCTCGCACGCGCGAGCCTGCTCCAGTTTCCGGCTTGCTCCATCCGCCTCGCGAGTTCGGCGCTCGCGTCCGCCGCGCGCAACACCTGGCGCATGTAGCGCACGGTCTCCTCCGAAGCGACCGCGGCAATCCAGGCCTTGCGCGTCTCGGAAGCGAGACGCAGCACTTCGACAGCAACACTTTGCTGCGCCCGCGCGAACCGGCGCTTCTCGACCTCGAACGCAAGCGGGGCGGTCACGAGCGAAAGCACGTTGAAGGTGAGCGCCTGTTCGATTTTGTAGTCGTGACCCAGCTTGGCACGAAACATCGAGAAGTGCGGATTCGGCAGCCGCCCAGCCTGCACCAGGTCGGCTTCGGCTATGCCCAATTCGGCGAATGCCGCGCGCAGGTCGCGATTGTTCAGAATGGCCACCTGTACCGCATCGTCGGCCGACAGAGGCCGCTTGCTGAGCAGTGTCGCTACTCGAGATTCGAGCGCCTCACGTTCGGCGTCGGTTCGTGGCCAGATCGCGTCCTTGCCGATTCGTTGCCTCACCTCCTGTTCGACTGACCCAAAGCCGCCGTCGGGCGTGAACGTGGCACACCCGCCCAGGATCATGGCACCCACGAAGACGGAGGCGCGTCCTTGCAACCCCTGTAATGTCCCGTTCATCGCCTATTTCGCCTTGGCTTCGCCCGGGTTCTTGGGCGCACCAACGGGCACGCTCTTCCCCGAGGTGGTCGATGCAGGCTGGTTGGTCGCTTCGTAGGCTTCGCGCGCATAGACCTTCCAGCCTCCGATGCGCCCCACCTCGTCATTCGCCTCCCGCCACGAAGCCACCGGAATCCCCTGGTAAGAGCGGTAGTTCACGAAGGGCGTTTCGTAGCGCAACGGCTGGATGTCAACATTGGCATTCAACGGTTCATTCGATACCGCACTCTCTTTCGAGTCCTTGGCCATCACGGGAGAAATAATTAAAGCTAGGCCTATCATGAATGTAGCTGTCTGCTCTCTCATTGGCGGCTCGCACTTTGCATTGAGCGGGTATTCTTTTTTTGGGGGGGGAAAAAGCGGCGTGCGGGACGAATGGTGACGACGTGAAGCCTACATCCTCCTTACGCCAAAATTACAATGCTGTAATGACAGTTTCCCTGACCAGTGCCAGACGCACAATGGCAGCCCTTGCAGACACGCTTCGGGAACGTCAATGAAAATTCTAGTTGTAGAAGACGAGCTCAAGACCGGCAACTACCTGCAGCAAGGTCTCACGGAAGCGGGCTTCGTCGTTGACCTCGCTCGCAATGGCGTCGACGGACTTCACCAGGCCCGGACCGAAAGCTACGACCTCGTCATTCTCGATGTCATGCTGCCAGGCTTGGACGGCTGGGGAGTTCTGCGCGCCATGCGGGAAGAAGGTCGGTCGATGCCAGTCCTTTTCCTGACGGCAAAGGGACAGGTCGAGGATCGCGTCAAAGGGCTTGAACAGGGTGCCGATGACTACTTAGTGAAACCATTTGCCTTTGCCGAACTCCTGGCAAGGGTACGTACCCTACTTCGCCGGGGTCGGGTATCAGAACCCGAGGTGCTTCGGGTGGCCGACATAGAGCTGGACCTACTCCGCCGGCGCGTCCATCGGGCCGGGAAACGCATCGACCTTACCGCCAAGGAGTTCCTCCTCCTGGAGCTCTTGATGCGCCGCCACGATGAGGTACTTCCCCGCTCGCTCATCGCCTCCCAGGTTTGGGACATGAACTTCGATAGCGACACCAACGTAATCGAGGTGGCAGTTCGACGGCTCCGAGCCAAGATCGACGACGGCTACAAGGTCAAACTCATCAACACTGTCCGCGGCATGGGATATGTCCTCGAAACTCCGGGTCCCGACTGATGCGACTGCGTTCCCTCACCTTACGTCTCACACTGCTATTCTGGATTGCATCGACAGTAGTTCTCGTGGCACTTGGCTACCTCGTGTCCCGATCAGTGCAGATGCATTTTTTGGAAATCGATCGGGACGAACTTCTAGGCAAGGTCGCGCTCGTGCGTCACACGCTCGCCAAAATTGAAACAGTCGACGAGTTTGCCGCAATGCCTGGCCGCATGGACGATGCACTGATTGGCCACCCTCACCTGGGCGTACGACTCTCCTCTCCAGACGGAGCCCTGCTCTACGCATCGCCCAATGTCTCTTTTCCGGACGCGGACTTTCCTCTGCGCCTGGCCGAGGATCAACAATCACCTCCATCCATTGCCACATGGCGCCACGGCGATCACTATTTCCGGGGAACCATGGCATCCGTGCCTACGGCGTTCGCTGGTATGCCCAGGGCGAATGTTGCCGTCGCAGTAAGCATCAATCACCACATCGCCTTTCTGGACACCTTCAAGCACAGTCTCTGGCTCACGATTGCGCTAAGCGCGCTGCTGACAGGGGTTCTCGGCTGGATCGCCGCACGCCGCGGACTGAGGCCCATAAGCGACTTGACAGCGGTTGCAAGAAACATCAGTGCGAGTCGCCTTCATGATCGCCTGCAGGTCGACACCTTGCCGGTTGAGTTGACCGCTCTTGCACTTGCCTTCAACGACATGCTCAGTCGCCTCGAGGACTCCTTTCGGCGTCTTTCGGACTTCTCCTCTGATCTTGCACATGAATTCAAGACTCCGCTCAGCAACATGATGATGCAATCTGAAGTCGCGCTCTCCAAGTCGCGGTCCGAGGAGGATTACAGGGAGACGCTTTATTCAGGACTTGAGGAGTGCGATCGCCTTGCGCGCACTGTTTCCGACATGCTCTTCCTCGCCAAAGCCGACCATGGACAGGTCGTCCCCACGATAGAGATCATCGATCTCGCCACTGAAGTTCAGGAACTCTTCGAGTTCTACGACGCTTTTGTGGAAGAGCGCGGCGTCACGCTGGCGCGTCAAGGCAGCGGAGTGGTCCACGGTGACCGGTTAATGTTGCGTAGGGCAATAAGCAACCTGCTCTCAAACGCGGTGGCCCATACGGCGCCTGGTGGCCAGATCACAGTTTCATTGACCAGCACGACTGCGGATGTGATCACACTCGCCGTTGAAAATCCTGGCCCGTCGATCCCATCCGAACACCTTCCCCGGCTGTTTGATCGGTTCTACCGGGTGGACCCGGCACGCCAGCGCAGCCGCGGTGGCGTGGGTCTCGGACTCGCCATAACAAAGTCAATCGTGACAGCACATGGCGGTGCGATGTCGGTCTCGTCTGACCATGGCATTACCCGCTTTGAAATGACGCTGCCGGCAAGGACTCGCCCGGGTTCTTAGCTCGTGTCTGCTACAGACTCCCATGCCCACTGAAGTTCTCACCGATGTAATGTTGGTGTCAGTCGACTGAAAGGCACCTTGGCGCACCATGGCGATGTACAAACGCGTACATCAAAGGAGACAGACCATGAACGCCACTCAACCAACGAAGATTCTCCGCCTCTCAGTGCTACTAGCTGGAGTACTCGCCACTGCAATGGTGGCACTCCCCGCAAGTGCCGCAAGGCTTGAACAGCCCACTCCTGGCACCTTCATTCTCAAGGACGGTACGACGCTGTCCGTAGCAAAGAATGGCTGGATGCGGATGTTTACGGCCGAGGGCCAGCGGCTGAACATGAAGGACGGCGTTATCATGGAAACCAAGGATGGCGACACCATCGTGATGAAGGAAGACGCCAATTGGAAGCAACTGCGACTATACGGAACGCTGCGGCCGTCGCGTTGATCGAGGCTGAGCGGATCGGTTCAGGTGCTGCATCTGCACCGATCTTGCCAGCAGAGTTTCCGTGCCTCAAATTCTAGTCGTGGCACTCGTCGCACAGCTCTCAATGTCACTCATGACATTGGGATGCACTTCCAGCCCGATGCGCAAGGTAGAGGAAGACGGCAGGTACTGCTTCAAATCGTCCAACCACCGCTTTGTTTGTACCACACGACCCATTCCCGGTGCCGCGTCCGCGAAAGCTGCGTTGACCTTCTCGCCGCGTAGCGAGGCAATCACCCTCTATGTCATACGCAACGACAGGCCTGACGCGTTCGGTCGGGTACCCCTCGTTATTGACGGACAAGAGTCTTTCGACACAATCCCCCATTCTTTCGCGCGAGTCGAGCTTACGCCCGGCCTTCATAGCCTGTCCGCATTAGGGCGCGGCAGTTCGGCTACATTCGCTTTGGACGGCCAGGGTGGTTCCCTCCGCTTCGTGCGCCTTCGTGGCAATACCTCAGTATTTCCGCCGGATAGCTATCGCTTCGAGGAAGTAGACGTGCGCGAGGGACAGCGCTTAGTGTTGGATCAGACGTTTGTGTCAGAGCTACGTCTCCGATAAGGCTTCCGCGGCAATCAGGACCTCTTCAGTTCCCTTTTCACCAACTCCTGCAACTCCTTCACCACCAGTCGCGGCAACGGGTGGCCATTGACAAAAAACTGTGGGGTTCTGGTCACACCGACCGTCTTTGCCACCGCCGCATCATCTTCTAGGCGCTGGCTTATCTCCGGCGAATTCATCTCGCGTTTAATACGCTCCAGATCGAGGCCTGCTCCCTCAAGCGCAGGCCAGACCTTTTCCGGCACAACCTTTCGGTCAACAAGCCATCGCTCCTGGGTATCCAGAACCATTTCCAGCGCTTGCCAGTATTTGTCCTGACTGCGCGCTGCCTCGACAATCCTCACGAGGTCTTCGGATCCTTGGTGAAACGTTGCGTAGCGAATCGAAAGACGGATGGAGTCGGGGTGCACGGCCATCATCCGCTTAACATGCGGATAGAATATTGCACACGTGGAACACGCTGGATCGAGGAACTCAACGATATGCACCTTCGCCTGCACATTGCCGCGTGATGGTGCCACATCGCTCGCGAGGACTTTCCGGTTTCTCGCAACGGCTTCGTTCGTGAACTGCTGCGCTCCGCTATCGTAATAGACGATGACCGCAACGAATATAGCGATGAGCAGCACGCCTGTGCCAGCCACGAGCCACTTGAGGCTTACTCCACTGGACGGCGACGGAGTAGCATCGCTCGCGTCTGGATCAGCTTCTGCTTCACGTACGACATCGGCCTCAACCGACGCCTGGGATATGTTCAGAGCCTTGTGATGCCCTTGCTTTTTGCGCTTGCGGCTCATGCCATTCCCCTACCTAACTCGTTCCGATGGTGTGTGCTTCATTTCGGGGCTACCGCACATCCGCGCCGTACGCCTTTCGCAGCTCCTTCCTCACCAGATCCTGAAGCTCCTCAAGGCCAAAGCGCGGCATCGGCTGGCCATTAGCAAAATACTCTGGCGTCTTGGTTACGCCGAGAGCCCGCGCATCGGCAGCATCCTTGTCCATGCGCTGAGCAATCTCCGGTGAGTTCATTTCCCGCCGGACTCGCTCCAGATCCAGACCCAGTGCCTCCAAGGCCGGCCAGACCTTTTCTGGGTAGACGCGGTGGTTCATGGTCCACTGCCCTTGCGCGGTAAGCACAGCCTCCAGTGTTTCCCAGTACCTTCCCTGACTGCGAGTCGCCTCCAGAATCCTGACCACATGCTCTGATCCTTGGTGAAGAGGAATATGTCGCATTGATAGGCGTATCCGGTCGGGATTGGCTGCCATTAGTTTTTTCACGTGGGGATAGAACGCCGCGCACGTCTCACACGCCGGGTCGAGAAATTCCACGAGGTGAACTTTTGCGTCCGGCTTGCCCAGGGAGGGTGCATGCTCGCTTGCGAGAAGCGCTTGATTCATTGCCGCCGTTTGCTGCAATGCCTTCTCTTTCTGATTCTTATAAACAAGGGAAGCAGCAATGAACACAATCATTATGACGGCGATCGCGGCAGCAAAGATGACGGTGCGCTTGCTGCTTCGTACTTCGGGGGGCATTTCCGCGGACGCTACCGAGGAGGACACCTGGTGCTTGCTCTTTCCGCTCATGGCTTGCTCCGAACGTAGGCCGTAATCAGTAATGCATTCATGGTTGAAAATGCGAGAAGCGACAACACAGGGATATTGAGGAAGCCCAGCCACTGAAGCTGTACCTCTGAGCAGGGAACACCTTGACTGCAGGGCCTGATGGCTTCTGGAATCACACCTGCAACGAGAAGTACGTGAAAGAGAGCCACAAGCCACCCACCAATTCCTAGGGGTATGGCAAATCGGAACACATCTCCGCTAAATGGAAAAAGTCCCACCGCCAGAACCACGACGAGCGGAAACATGAAGATGCGCTGATACCAGCATAGGACGCAGGGTGGCAGCTGCATGACCTCGCTGAAGAACAAGGCACCAAGGGTAGACACGCTCGCAATGGTCCAGCTCGCAAACACCAGGGGCCAGCCCACATTGCGTCTCTGATCGCTCACGACCGGCGTACTTTCACTTGAAGTGCACCTCGCAATGACCGCAATGCCACGGCACCTCTACTCCTTTCGCTGACCACTTCGATCGTGTTCTGCCGTCACTTGGGCTCGCGTAGTCCACGCTTGAATAGCATCCCGTATCAATGGAATGGATGCTCGACCTGCTGACGTCCCAATGGCAATCAAAGTGGTGCGGCTCTCAGGACCAACATTTCCAACGCTACGGATATTTGGTGCGATCACGACGTCCGCTTCGGCCAGTTGAGCCCGGTTAAGGTTATGCGCCATGATCTGCATCGACTGGAAGAGCATGTCCATAGGCGTCCGCAGCGAGGCCTTCTCGGGAGACCATGCGACGTTGACGGCGATAACAATGTCGGCGCCGAGTCCTCTGGCAACTCGCACCGGCGTGGGTGCCGAAAGACTGCCGTCCGCAAGCAAACGGCCACGAGCGCGTACTGGCTCGAACACTACGGGAATGCTGCTGGAGGCTCTCACAGCAATTGCGGTATCGCCCTGGTCAAGCACGACGGCTTCACCCGTCATTACGTCGGTAGCCACGGCGGCGAACGGCACTGGCAGCGCGTCAAGTTCCCGCCCGCCCTGATGGCGGCGTACGAAGTCTTCCAGGCCTTCCCCTCCCACCAAGCCGCGGTGTGGTATCCCACTGGGCATCAGGAGAACCCAGTCCAGTTCCTGGGACGCATGCCCAATGTCGGAGGCGGTCATCCCTGAGGCCCAAAGTGCACCAACGATGCTACCGGCGCTGCTGCCGACGATGAGTGATGGGCGAATGCCCGCCTCTTCGATTGCTGCGAGGACACCGACATGCGCATATCCGCGCAGTGATCCGCTCCCTAGTACCAGAGCAACACGAGGACTACCTTCCAGTGCCCGCGCATTTGCTCGCGTTCCAGGCGCATTCGCGCGCTCCATCGGTTCTGGGTGCGGCATGTACCCTGCAGCCGCCGCTGCGGCAGGAAGGACAAGCATGTGTCCCAAAGCCATGCACCCTGTAAGTATCACTCCGGATGTCACGATAGCTACCAACGCGAATGCACGGCGAGCGCGTATCGCGATGAACCCGAAAGGGAGCCGGGAAGCCATCTCTCTTAGATTGTCTTCTCGCTAGTGGCGACTGAAGACACGCGTAGATCCATCCTCGAGAACTAGGAGCACCGAATAGGGGACCTTTCCGGCAGCCTCCATGCCAGGCGAGCCCGCTGGCATTCCGGCCACCGCGAGGCCCACCGCCTTCGGCTTCTCCTTAAGCAAACGCTTGATTGCGGAGGCCGGGACATGTCCTTCGATGGCGTATTCACCAATGGTGGCGACATGGCAGCTACTCAAGGCCTCGGGGATCCCAGTGCTGCCGCGAATCATGCTTACCTCATCAACCACGTTGGCTCGCGTCTTCAGGCCGTGCTGTTCGAGATGGGCCGCCCACAGGTCGCAGCATCCACATTGCTCACGCTTGTAGATATGCACAATCGGCGATGCGGCGAGCGACACCTCTGAGATAGACAACAAGGCAGTGAACAACAGTGTTCCAGTCTTCACTTTGACTCTCCTGGTTGGATAAGCGCTTTCGGGACAAGACCGCGGCCCTTGACCAACGCGTAGATCGCAGGGATGACCGCGAGAGTAAGAATGGTCGAGGAGATCATCCCCCCCACCATGGGAGCGGCGATGCGCCGCATGACTTCGGAGCCGGTACCGGTGCTCCACATGATTGGCAGCAACCCCGCCATAATCGCCACGACCGTCATCATCTTGGGACGTACCCGCTCAACGGCACCTTCCATCACGGCTTCATAAAGATCGCTTGCAGTTGGCTGAGTGCGTTCCTTGCGGATACGCTCCCAAGCATGTTCAAGGTAAATGAGCATCACGACGCCGGTTTCGGCGGCCACGCCTGCCAACGCAATGAATCCGACGGCCACCGCCACGCTCACGTTGTAGCCGAGCCACCAAATCAGCCAGACACCACCCACAAGCGCGAACGGCACGGAGAGCATCACAATGAGCGTCTCCGTCATGCGCCGGAAGTTCAGGTACAGAAGCACCATGATCGCGAAGAGCGTTAACGGCACGACTATCTTGAGCTTGGCGATAGCCCGCTCCATGTACTCGAACTGCCCGCTCCAGGCGATGAAGTAGCCCGGCGGAAGAGCAACCTTCTCTGCGACTGCCTTGCGCGCATCTGTCACGTAGCCGCCAATGTCACGGCCGCGAAGATCCACGTAGATGTAGGCCGATAGCAGTGCATTCTCGGTACGGATACCAGGCGCACCCTTCGTCACCTTCACTCGCGCAACCTGGCCAAGGGGCACCATCGCGGGTGCCTGCCCGGCTTCCGCCATCGTTGGAACTAGGACGTTCGTGGCGATGGCTTGTGGGTCAGACCTCAGTTCGCGGGGGTAGCGCACAATCACCCCGAAGCGCTCGCGACCTTCCACGGTGAGGGTCACCATCTCGCCGCCCAGGGCGGTAAGGATCACGTCCTGCAACTCGCCCACGGCGAGCCCGTAGCGGGCGAGCGCCGCGCGATCCGGCTCGATGTCCAGGTAGTAGCCACCCGTCAGGCGCTCCGGCGTAGGCACTGGTCGTGCCAGGAACTTCTTTGACAACCCGCTCGATGTCCCTCGCGATGCGCTCCATCTCGCCCAGTTCCTTGCCGAACACCTTGATGCCGATCGGGGTGCGGATGCCGGTTGCGAGCATGTCGATACGCGCACGGATCGGCATCGTCCAGGCGTTGGACACCCCGGGGAACTGCATCGCCTTATCCATCTCGGCAATAAGCTTGTCCATCGTCATGCCAGGACGCCATTCGCTTTCCGGTTTCAGGTTCACAACCGTCTCGAACATCTCAAGCGGCGCAGGATCCGTAGCGGTTAGCGCGCGTCCGGCCTTTCCAGCCACGCTCGCCACTTCCGGGAAGCTCTTGAGGATCCGGTCCTGAATCTGCAGGAGCTCGCCCGCCTTCGTGACCGACATGGCCGGAAGGGACGCAGGCATATAGAGAATCGTGCCCTCGTTGAGCGTGGGCATGAATTCCGTCCCCAGCTTCGAGGCCGGGAGGGCGGTCACACCAAGTACGACTGCCGCAATCAGAATTGTCGTCTTCTTCCAGCGCATCACCCATGCGATGACAGGCCGATAGAGCGCAATGAGGATGCGGTTTACCGGGTTCCTCGCCTCAGGAAGGATTCGGCCCCGGATAAAGAGCCCCATGAGCACCGGGACTAGAGTCACGGAGAGAAACGCGGCCCCGGCCATCGCAAAGGTCTTCGTGAACGCGAGCGGCGCGAACATGCGACCCTCCTCGGCCTCCAGCGTAAACACCGGAAGGAACGACACGGTGATGATGAGGAGCGAGAAGAAGAGCGCGGGCCCCACTTCTTTGCACGCATCGACCATCGCCTGCGCGCGCGACTCGCCGGGCTTGAGTCGCTCGATGTGCTTGTGGGCGTTCTCGATCATCACGATCGCAGCGTCGATCATCGCACCGATGGCGATGGCAATGCCGCCAAGGCTCATGATGTTCGAGTTGATGCCGAGAGCGCGCATGCAGAGAAAGGCAATCAGGACGCCTATGGGCAGCATGACGATTGCCACAAGAGCACTGCGAACGTGTAGCAGAAACACCATGCAGACCAGCGCCACGATCACGCTTTCCTCGAGAAGTGTGGTCTTCAATGTGTCGATGGCACGGTGAATGAGATCCGATCGGTCATATACCGTTTGCAGCGTGACCCCCTCTGGCAGGCCGCTCTTGATCTCCTCGATCTTGGCCTTGACGTTATGAATCACTTCCAGCGCGTTCTGACCGAAGCGGGCCACGACGATGCCCTGCACGATCTCGCCGTCGCCGTTGAGTTCCGCGAGCCCGCGACGCTCGTCGGGCCCAAGCTCCACGCGAGCCACGTCACGAACGAGCACAGGCGTTCCCTTCTCCGCTTTGACAACCAACTCCTCGATGTCCGCCTTACCCCGTAGGTAACCGCGGCCGCGGACCATGTACTCGGCCTCGGCCATCTCTATCACGCGCCCGCCGACGTCGCGGTTCGAATCGCGGATGACCTGGGACACTTTCATCAGGGGCACGCCGTAGCTGCGCAGCTTCACCGGATCGACGATCACGTGGTACTGCTGCACGAAGCCGCCGACCGAGGCGACTTCCGAGACACCCGAGGCCTTCGTGAGCTGGTAGCGCAGGAACCAGTCCTGGATCGTGCGCAGCTCGGCAAGCGTGCGGTTCTTGCCCATCACCGCGTACTGGTACACCCACCCGACACTCGTCGCATCAGGCCCAAGTTGTGGCGTTACCCCGCTCGGCAGCTTGCTCGAAACGAAGTTGAGGTACTCCAGAACGCGCGAGCGTGCCCAGTAGAGATCGGTGCCGTCCTCGAATATCACGTAGACAAAAGAGGCGCCGAAGAATGAGAAGCCGCGCACCACCTTCGACTTGGGCACCGACAGCATGGCCGTCGTGAGCGGATAGGTCACCTGGTCCTCAACCACCTGTGGCGCCTGGCCGGGCACCTCCGTGTAGACGATCACCTGGACGTCGGAGAGATCGGGGAGGGCGTCCAGTGGCGTTCGCACAACAGCGAGAATGCCGGCCAGCGTCACCGCGAGGCTCGCGAGCAGGACGAGGAACCCGTTGTTCGCCGACCACTCGATGAGGCCGCCAAGGACGCCACCCCCCGCGCGGTCCTCGGGCTCCTTCACGTTACCGGTTACTTTGTCAGTCACGATCAATGCCCCTTGTGGCTGTCGGCCGGTGCGGGGGAGTCCTTGGCCTTGGCAGCGCCGGAGGCGGACTTCACGCTCGTGATGACGAACTCGCCGGGCTTGCGCTCTACGAACTCGAACTCGATCCGCGTTCCAGGCTTCACACTTCCCGCCAACGCGGCGTTAGCGAATGCAAAGTCCATTGTCATTGCAGGCCACTTCAGGCTCGCGATCGGTTCGTGTGACACCGTAACGGTTTCGTTCGGTCCCAGCGCGTCAACCGTACCGGCAGCCTGATGGCTCAATGCCCTCGTGCCGTCAGCGGACTTCGACACCGAGCCCATACCCCCAAGTGAAGCCCGAAGATTGCTTTCCGCGTCGATGAGGAAGTTCGCGGATACAACGACAATCTCGCCCGCGGCGATTCCGCCCTTCACCTCAACCCAGTCCGCACTGCGCGCTCCGAGCTGGACCTCGCGTGGCTCGAAGCGGCCTTCTCCCGGCTGTACAAGGACAACCTTTCGGACACCGGAGTCGATGACAGCCGATACCGGTACGGCAACCACCTTTGCGGCGTTGCCGGAGGAGAGCTCGACCTGGGCGTACATGCCGGGCTTGAGGAGCCCCCCGGGATTGGCAAGCTCCAAGCGGACCGGTACGGTTCGCGTCTCTGCCTTGAGGGTCGGATAGACATACGTGATTACGCCCTCAAACCACTTGTCCGGATACGCATTGATGCGCACCTGCGCCTTTCGCCCGCTCGTCACCAGTCCGATGTCCTGTTCGCTCACGTCGGCGAGCACCCAGATTCGCGAAAGCTCCGCCACTTGGTAGAGCATTTCGCCTGGCATGAAGCGCATGCCGGAGACGGCCTTCTTCTCCATCACGATCCCCGTCGCAGGGGAGCGAAACGTGACGGTCCGCTTTGCTTCGCCGGACTTCTCTAGGGCCTCGATCTGCTCCTCCGAGACGTCCCAGTTGCGCAGCCTCGTGAGGCTCGACTCCGCGAGCTGCGCCATGCCGGAGCGGCTTTCCGCACCCGCGTCCTTCAGTGACTTCTTGCCTTGCGCCGCGATGGCGTACTCTCGCTGGGCGGCTACGAGTTCAGGACTGTAGACCTCGAAGAGAGGCTGCCCCTTGGAGACGGGCTGCCCCGTCGTGTTCACGTGCAGCCGCTCGACGTACCCCTCGAACTTGGGCGCGATTGTCGCGAGGAGCCGCTCGTCGACTTCTACACGGCCGGCCGCCTTCACGATGCGGTCGATGGCGCGCAATTCCGCGGCTTGCGTACGTACGCCGAGCTTCTGCAACCGATCCGTGGAGATCTTGAGCTCCGACCCGGACGACGCCGGTTCCTCGCCTTCGTATACCGCGATGTAGTCCATGCCCATGGAGTCCTTCTTGGGCACAGGCGAGGTGTCCGGCAAGCCCATGGGATTGCGGTAGTAGAGGAGCTTCCTCTCCTTCTTGACGTCTCCGCCGGTAGATGTACTCGACGCTGGCGCCGCGGCGGAATGCGTCGCACCTTGGCGATTTCCAAAGAAGTACCCTCCAGTTGCCGCCGCGACCGCCACAACACCTACAAGTGCCGCAATGCCGCTTTTCATAGTTCTTCTCCCACGATGCGTTCGATGTCCGCGAGGCGCATCTGCGCCTCCGCCTGTGCCTTGAGCCGCTCCTGCTTGGCGCGCAGGATCTGGCGCTGCGCATCGAGCAGGGTGGCAAAGTCGACCTTGCCGTTCTCATAGCCGGCAAGTGCCGACTGAAAAGTGAGTTCCGCCTGTGGGAGGAGACTGGTTGCTGCCAGTACCTCCGTACTGCGCGCGGCTTCGAGCCCGGCAAGGCTCTCCGCCAGCTCCCCATGCACACTGAACGCGGCGGCTTCACGCTTTGCATTGGCTGCATCGAGCATGGTGCGTGCCTCGCGCTCCTTGGCGCGGCGACTGTCCTGCTGGAGGGGGATGCTGACCTCGAACATGAGCTCCCACTCCCCGATCTTCCTTCCCATCTGCGTCGGCGAGATACCGACGGTGAAATCGGGGTAGCGATTGAGATCCGTAAGTTCAACCATCTTTCCCGCAGATCGAGCACGTGCCGCTTCCGTGGCAATGATGGGATTGCGCAGCCGTGCACGCCCCTCAAGATCCGCCGCCACGAGACGCACGGGCGGTGGCAGAGGTCGGATCCGCTCTGGCGAGGCAAGGGGCGCGGAAGCCGGTCGGGCAGCAAGCGCATTGAGGCGCGCAGCCAGCCTACGCTTCTCCGCCTCGATCATTACCAAATCCGTCCGCATGGTGGTCTGCTCCACTTGGGCTCGAATTGCATCCTGCTGAGCCGCAAGTCCTCCGGCATAACGCGCTTGGGCAACTCTCTCTAGGCGAGCCATCAGATCGAGAACCTCCCGCGTGAGTTTCTCGTTCTCAAAGGCAAGGTAGTACTGAGCGAAGGCCGCCTTGATACGCATGGAAAGCTCTAGCCAGGTGGCATCCACTCTCGTCGATGCCACTTGGGCTTCGGCCTCCGCCACTTCACGCATTGCGTCACGCTTGCCGAACCACGGCAACATCTGCATGACTGTGTATTTGGTGCCGCCGATTTTCGAGGGATTGAGACTCGGGGGAGCATCCATGCCCGCGTTGGTGATGTCCATCAATTCGACGCGGAAGGTCGGATCCGGAAGCGCGCCCGCGGATTCGGGCTTTTCGCGGGCCGCGGCGGCCTCGAACCGCATGGACGCGAACTCCGGGTTTCTTTCTCGAGCGAGATCGAGCAGGCTCTCGACATTGCGCCCGGGATGCGTTGTCTGCGCCAAAACCTGAGTGGACATTAGAAAGGGAAATCCCAAGCAGGCACTCACAACGAGCGCAATTGGCATAGCTCGGCGGGGGCTCCGCTCACTGCGGATCAATTGGTTCAAAACCATGACTCCTCCATAGACGAAAGCTATCGGCCTCGGGCATCGAGGGCGATCAGTGCTTTCGGTCAATCAGATGCGCAGGACGCCGTACAAGATAGCAAGCGACGTCGCTTGCGGTAGCGGCCCAAAGCCGTTCGATACATCCAGGTCAGTCGTATCGGCGGCGTCGGACACCTCAATGCCACGGGGCGGACTATTGCCAACCAGGGCCGAGTTGGGGGGGTGCCCCCCTTCAGACGAGAACCCTGGATCATTGTGGCAATGGTCAAGGCAGACATTGGCGTCATTTAACTGACCATCGGAGCCATGTGCTTCATCGCAGCAGGAGTGCTTTGCTATGGCGTTGGAGGCAACCGTCTGCGTCACCGTACCGCAGGCATGTGCCGATACCGCCAATTGCGCGAACGCGATCGCGACAATTGCACATATGGCGGCCAGGGCGCGATGTCGTCGTTTCATGGTGGCGAAGTATGCCGATAGCAGCTCGCAAAGTCTCTTGAGGGAACGCAAACTCCGATGAACATGACAGAGTTGTAACTTTATAGTCAGCTAGGTGTGATCTTCAGGTCTCCAGTCACTCAACATCACCTCGCCCTGACGATCGTCCGGCACCCTCTATCGGTTCACATGCCGCGCAAAGACATTGGAAGCAGTCGCGACGACACTCGGCCATCTCGCGGACAATGAAGATACGGGGACATCACCACATCGCGCGCAACCGCCGTGTTATGTGAAAGAGGCGACAACGCTGGCATCGTCGCGCGACTCACGACACATGATTTATGTCGTCTTTGTAATGTTTGCGTCAGACGGTGGACAGAGTGACGGGATCATCATGCGGACTACTCACATCGCATTACAAGCGTGCTTACCGTCCCGGTTTGTTTTCACACTAGAAATGCGATCCGCCGCATTGTCGTCGCTTAATGCTTGCACCAGTCTCTCCCCAACCAATTAGGAGTGCTTCATGATCAGGTTCGCCGTTCCTCTCCTGGCTTCCCTTCTCGCGTCGGGCACCGCGCTTGCGCAACACCACCATCACGCCACGCCACCAACTTCCAGCTCCCACGCTAACGAGCCCACGGCCACTGATGGCGTGGTGCAGAAGATCGATAAGGACGCCGGCAAAATCACGTTGAAGCATGGCGAGATCAAGAACATCGGAATGCCACCCATGACGATGACCTTTCCGGTGAAGGAGCGTGCCCTTCTCGACACGTTGACACCAGGTGCGAAGGTCACGTTTTTTGTCCAGCAGACCGGAAGTGGCGCCATGATGGTTACCGCGATCGAGAAGGCGAACTAGTGCGCTGTATTGACTGAATCGTTTGTGGTTTGCCGTGAGACCACCGCCTAGCTCTTCAACTGTCACGGACCAGTCGCAGCTCGATAGTTACGGTTTCCCCCGGACGCCATGTGGTTGGCGCAACCAAGCGAGGCTTTCGCTATGACTTCAATGTCGCCCGCAGGTCACGATCATTCGGATGCTCACCAAAGGTCGGCGCGTCCCTGGATGGTGGCCTGCGTCATGCTGGCTTTCATTCTATTGTTCTTCATGCTGCGGGAGCACTGGGAACATGTCGCGGGGAAATGGCCCTATATGCTGCTTCTTGCCTGCCCCTTGCTGCACGTGTTCATGCACGGTAAGCATGGACATGCGGGGCAAAACCACATGCCGACGACCCCGAGCCCTGCAAGTCCCCATTCCGGACACAAGTAACGAGCCTGCAGGCTGGCGTCTTGCAATGGGCAGTCACTCTGCTCATTAGCCTCTACAGACGCCGCCAAACGCACGGCCCACTAGTTTGGGTGCCACGATGAGGGCTCCTGCATGCGGCATTGACATTTCTGCGGAGCACGCGCGGCCGTTCTATCGCGGACCACGATGCGCAACGCTCGGCAATACCTCGCATGTGCATGCGGCTGCAACGCGCTCGGTATCCCCATTGCCGCAGGTATCTTCTACCCAATGTCTAGCCTCATGCCCTCGCCCGTCTTCGCCGGGGCAGCGCTGGCCCAAAGTCTGTTCTCCGTGGTCGCAAACGCATTACGGCTCGATCGCGTCACGATGTGACCGTCTGCCGGAGTCTTCCGGAATAGACCATTACAGACAGTGTCTGTTACCGCACCGACACTACCACCACATCTGCGTACCATTCTGCCAGTCGCAAGGAGCAGGATGCAGTGTCGTCGTTTCGACTTTGTCCACGGCGGCCCTGGTTTTCACTGCTTTACTGATGAGAACCCATGAAGATCATCAAGACCATTTCGGTCGGTACGTTGTCGTTGTTGGCGAGCGGTGTAGTAGTGGCGCAGAGCGAAACCATGATGGACGGTGGCAGCGGTTACGGCTGGATGGGGGGATACGGCGGGATGTGGGTGCCGCTCCTCGTCGTGATCCTGGTTGCCGGCATTGTCGCGTGGGCCGTGGCCAAGAAGGACAAGTGACCGCAGACGAGAGAAGGACGTCATGGCCATGAGGATCGAGCCGCAGAAGATTGGCCTGCTGCGCACGACACCACGACTGGAGCAGATCCTGCGCGTGCTTGTACGACACGGCTTCGCGGGTGTTCTTTTCGGAAGGAAGTGTTGGCCACCGCCGCGCAAGGTGCGCATGGCCTTCGAGGAACTCGGCCTGGTCCTTCTCAAGTTAGGCCAGGTAATCGCGATGCGGCATGACCTACTGCCGATTGCTTTCATCGATGAGCTGGGGTTGCTGCACGTCGAGTTGCCGGCAATGAACGTCGAGACCGCCCTTGATCTACGGCGGCTGACGATTCCTTACTAGAGGACGTCACATGGTGCGGTGGCGGGAGGTCTACGGTTACACTGCAAACACGCGGTGAATGGCCCATTCCGGCCGGTCTCTCAATGCGCACGACGGCCCGTGGCCAGAGCCACGCGTCTCGCTTAGGCGATGACCGGCAACGGTGGTGCACCGTTGCCGGCTATTCAGGAAGGCAGCACATTCAGCACAGCCATCATTCCTGCATCTTCATGCGGCAGAATGTGGCAGTGAAACATTCGCTTTCCGGGCAGCATTTGCCGTGTCTTGATTGTGACCGTCTCCCCAGCCGGGACGTTCACGGTGTCGAACCACGCCAGATAGCTAGCTGGAACGGTAACTCCCCGGGCTGTCCGGCTGACGACCTGAAATTGAGTCCCGTGAATGTGTATTGGGTGATCCATAAACGTGGTGTTCACCAGGTCCCAAAGCTCCACGCGACCGACCACCGCTTCGAGATCGACGCGGTTCATGTCAAAGGTCTTGCCGTTGATAAGGAACGTGCCCATCATGCCCATGCCGCTGGCGGAAAGCACAATTTGCTGCCGAATGCTTGCGGGTCCAAGATCGGCAATCGGACGCAGTGACCCCGGCAGAACAACAGGTACGAGTGCTGCAGCACTGCTCGTCTGAACCGTCATCAATTCGCTACCTGCCCTGCCATTTATCGCGCCGCCATAACCAAGGTCACGAAGCACATAGCGTGTCGATTGTCTCGTCTCGACTGTCACGACGATTTCAATTCTCTGGGCGGGAGCAAGAAGCCATTCCGTCTGCCCTAGCAATGGCTGACTCAGAAAGCCGCCATCAGTCCCGACGACAGCAAATTGGTGGCCGTCGAGACCGAGACGCAGGTAACGGTCGGCCGTCGCATTTATGATCCGCCAACGCTCGGTGGCGCCCGGTGTTGTCGCGTGAACCGGTAGCCTTTGCCCGTTCACCAGCAACGTGCCCGCACCTGTCATCATCATCCCGCTCATGCCGGACATCAACACGGAGCCGGAAGCCACCTGCCCATATTGGTCGAGCGCGAGTTCCGTGATCATCAAGGTCAACTCGGGGAGGTCGTCCAGCGGGTCATCGGCACCACGTACGATGAGCGGGGCGGCGAGACCGTGGCCTACCTGGAGCGTTGTCGTCTGATGCGCGTGTGGGTGATACCAGTACGTGCCGGCACTGCCAATTGGCACATCGAAGGAATAGATCTGGTTGGCCCCGGACGCCACTGGGTTCATTGGGCTGCCGTCCTGGTCCACGGGAACCGCAAGGCCGTGCCAGTGGATGGTCGATTCGATGGGCAGTCGATTGGCAAAGTCAATCTTGACGTTCTGTCCCTCGCGTAACTCGATGACCGGGCCCGGGCACTGGTTGTTGTACCCCCATAGCTCGGTCACACGGCCGGGGACCAAAGAGGTCTGGTATGGAGAGGCGGTGAGCGCCCCCCGGAAGGCATCCTCGACGGCACTGGTGTTCGCAAGTGCATCGAGGCGACGCAACGGAAGTCCAGTGGGAATTGTCGATCCAAAGGCAGATGTCCCACCAAACATGCCTCCCATGCCTACACGCGGCATGCCCCGCATTTGTGCTGAAAGGTTATGAGATGCAAACAGTGTCGATAGGGTGCCCGCTGCAACTGTTTGAATAAACTGACGACGACGCATGTGTTACTCCTTGGGAATGAAAGGGTTCGAGTACTTGATGGTGCGACATCCGTTATCGGTCGAAGAGGTCAAGGTGCGCTCAGGCAGATATGGCGAGCTTTCGTCGGTGATCGCGACTCTCGGCCTATCGATCTGCGCCTAAGTCGACTCATTCGCGACCGACTGGCTCGCTGTAGAAGTAAATGCCACACGTAATTCGTTGACGCGGTTCAGGAGACGCGGCTTCACTCTCCTCGCGCGTAGTGGCCACGCGGTTCAAATCGGTCAGCATCTTCATTCCGAGGCCGTGAGCCCGCTTTTCCACGTGCTCGACGCTGGACTGCGTGAGACCCTCATACATAAGGCTTCGCTCGAACCGCGGTGGGCGGTTCCCCAGCAGATTTTCCGTGGCTGCCGCCGCGTGGTCGTGCAGGTTGTGCGCGAAAAAGAAGAGTTTTTCGTCAAGCCCGGCTGGCGGCACGAACGCATCGGCGTTTAGCACAAGTCGGTCCTGTTCGTCGATTCGAACCACCCCAAGGCGAAGCCACTCATCCAACACGACGCGCGGACGGATATCGGTGCTGCGGCTCGCAACGAGGTCCTCGAAGCAAACTCGTGCGCCGTTAGTGCGCGCACGCGGCAGTGGTCTCGCATTCCCGTCTTCATCGAGGAAGCGCTCGTCGGAGAGCCACGTTGTCACGAGCCGACCGCCCAGCGAAACGCTTTCGGGCACGACTTCCTTCGCGGACGTATCCGACCCGCGTAAACGCCGTACGTCCTTGCGGTGCACACCCGATAAAAGGCTGATACGGCTGTCGGACATCTTCCGCGCCCCGAGGCGGAACTCGCGCTCGGCCAATTCAACGAAAACGCCCTTGAGGAGTTCGGCCATCAGTGGATACGTCACCCCGCTGGCTAGCATCAGGCGAACCATCGGGCGCAGGGCGCGCCGGATCGCGCGTACAAGCGCCGGTGCAGGGGCTGTGGTGTTCAACAAACTCATGCGCAGATGGATTTGGCTTTGCGAAATTGGCCGTTTGATCCTAGCACAGGAAACTCTTGACGTGGGAAATTTTCCCACGTATTGTGCCCTCATAGAACCTATTTCAGTATTCCCTAATGAACTTTGGGAATCTGACTCAGGTCTCACCTGACCACAGTCACGATCCGCGCAAGTCTCAATGCGACAGCACACAAGGCTCACCCATGACCCGTAAACATTGCTCCGGAATCTTTTCCCATGCGTTAGCGCTTTTCGCGCTGCTATCGCTTGCGGCATGCGGCGGCGGCGGAACGAGCCCTTCGGCATCAGGTGGGGTGATCGGCGGAACTGGATTCAAGGGTCCGGTGAGTGGCGCAACCGTTACTGCCTATGCCGTGAGCGGTGGATCACGCGGCGCACAGATAGGCACTACGACGACCGATGCTGGCGGAGGATTCACGCTGTCGATCGGGAGCCACACCGGGGCCGTGATGCTGCAACTTTCCGGGGGCACCTACACGGACGAGGCGACGGGCTCCCCGATGAACATGGCATCGGGAGACGTGATGACGGCAGTTCTCCCCACGGTCGCGGCAAACGCCACGATGAGCGGGATTCAGATCACGCCACTGACCTCGATGGCGCAGACATTGGCACAGAACCAAGCCGGTGGAATGACCGATGCCAACATCATGTCGGCCAACGCAGCCATTGGCAGCTACTTCTTGGTGAGCGACATTCTTCGGGTGTCTCCGATGAATCCGCTTGTCGCAGGCTCTGGTAGTACCGCCACCACGGACACGATGAACTACGGGATGTCCATCGCTGCAATGTCCGAGTACGCGAGGAGCCTGGGAATGACCACGTCCTCCGCCATGGTAACTGCCCTCATGAATGATTCGTCGGACGGATTCATGAACGGACGAATGGGCCAATCGCCGGTGATGATGGGTGGTATGGGCATGGGGACCACCATGTCCCCCTTCCGCCGGCACCAGGGATCTTGCAGGCGCGATGTCCGCCTTCACCGTTTCAGCGCAGAACAGGTCGGGCATAACCTCATCGATGATGCAGTCCCTGATCGCGCGCCTTGGTGCATCCAGCGGCCAACTTGCTTTCTAGAATAGGGCAGATAGTCATGAAGAGATTTCTAGCAACCGTGGCAATGGCAGCTGTGTCGGCCTCCGCATTCAGCCAGATGATGGGGGCACAGATGTCGACCTCGAGTTACTTTCCGATGGTTGACGGGGCGCGCTACGAATACATGCATGCTGGCGGTACGACAGCCATGAGCGCGGCAGTAATGCGGAGCGGGCAGACGTGGGCGGGTCAGGCCGGCCTCTACGCGATGCACTACACCTACACATGCAACATCGGGGCGGCCTGTGCGACCGATGCGACTCACTTCTACGGCATGGGACCCGATGGCGTTCATTATTTCGGGGGAACGGGGGCGAATCCCACGGGTACGCAATACTCCATGATGACCCTGACATCGCCTGAGTGGGTAATGAAGAATCCGGTAACACCGGGAACGATGATGGGCGGTGGCGGCTTTGCGAACGCGGAGTCGTGGTCAATGGGGGTGGCGGGTACAGGCAGCACGATGGGCTCGCAGAGCTACATGAGCAGCTACTCCGCCCAAGCTCTCGAAACCGTCGTGACACCGGCAGGCACCTTCTCCAACGTGCTTCATATCCGCGAGCGGTCGGGATCGAGCATTTCGCGCGACGTCTGGTACGCATCCGGCGTTGGCATGGTCATGATGGACGACGGCACGCAGGTTATGAAGCTCTCCGGCTACACGATGCCTGGTGCGGTCGCCCAGCCTGCAGGGGGAAGCGCGGCGCTGCCATTTACCCCAGTCAATGGAATGTGGTGGAACCCCAATGAGTCGGGTACGGGTTATAGCCTGCAGACTCAACGCGGCGTGATGGTTGTCGCGATGTTCAGTTACACCTCAGCCGGTGATCCCGTCTGGTACTACGCCCCTGGGCGCCTGTCTAGCACGGGCGCTGGCGTCACGATGTCCTCAACGCTGGACCGCTATCGAGGTGGTCAATGCGCATCGTGTGGGTACATGGCACCAAACCTAGCTGGAAATGACGGATCATTCTCTATTGAATTTTCATCACCAACATCCGCTACCGTGCGACTTCCCGGTGGGCGCACGACCGCTATCCAGCCGCAGCCTTGGTAATTGACTTGGGCACTCATGCAAATCAGGAAAGCCCGACAATCTTTATTGAGGAAGTCTTGCATTGAAATCGGGGCCTCAGGCTAGAAGCACTGCTTCAGCCTGTCGCCTCGTCACCAACCCCGGCAACACCCTCCCGCCTCCATAAACCCACTTTCCCAGTTCCGCGGTGGTACCAGCCCAATCCCTCTGATTGATCCGCCTTCGCAGAGTGGAAGTCTGTAGCCGCCCCGCCCCCAAGTTGAACGTGAAATCCACAATGGCAGCCAGCCGACCGGCAGGCTCCGTGGCCAATATCGGACAGTACCGCAGCGTGGCCGCAAGCGCTGTCTTCAGGTCCTGCAAGAGGTAGGACTCTGCCTCAGCTTCCGTAATCGGCGGGTGATCAGGGTGGCAAAGATGGCCGTACCCAATCGTCCAGTAACCCGCGGGGCAGACATACGGGTGCGCTCGCCCCTGGTCCTCCTTTGGCACCCGGTGGAATCCCTCGAACCGCTTTGCGAGTTCCACCGCGGCAGGCGGAACCGCAATCACGGCCGCACCCGGTCAAACACGCGTCCCAGGAACCAGAAATTGAGCACCCCGGCCCAGAGGGCCTGGTCGGCCTCGGTCCAGGCCTGCAGGACGGCGGCACTCCAGCCGATCCCGGCGGTCAATGCGCCCACAAAGGCCGCCGTCTTGGCCGCGCAGTAGAGGGCCATGAACCAGTAGGTAATTACGGGTCGAACGCTCACTGAGAGCGCGTCGGCCCAGCGCACACCGGTCTTCTCGCCTTGGGTGCGAACTGCATCACGTAGGGCCTCGATGGCACCGGTGTTCCAGGCCGCATCGGCTGCCGCGCCGATCTCGGACATCTTCTGCGCGCCCCGGAGCCTTTCGAACTCGAGCGCCTTGTCCTGCATCGCGAGTTCGTGGCCGCGCTCGCCACGTCGGTCGAACCATTTCAGGACTTCAGGCGCTAGGCGGAAGACGCCACCCAACAGACCACCCAACAAGGTCTCGATCATTGCGAGCCTCCCATGAACTTGAACTTGATCGCCGCACCCAGAAGCGCCACCACCAGGAGGCTGGTCGTCGCGACACGGATCACGGTGCGCCAGGCAGTGCGACGGGCATCGCGCCAGGCTTCGAGCAGATCGCGTAGCTCCCGAATGTCTTCGGCCGCATGCGGGCCCTCGAGGCCGAGGTGAACGAGCGCGCGCTCGGCGCCACGTTCGGCGGCGCGATCGAGCAGGTCCTCGAAATCCTCCTTGCGGACGGTGAGGACGTTGTCTTCGGGGGGCGGTGTGATGTGTTCGGCGTTCATTGGGTCTCCAAAAAGGCGAACCCGCCACGAGGGGCTGACCTCGGGCGGGTTCTGGGTTGAATCACAGCATTGATCTACGGGTGGATCAAATCTCGATTACCTCCAGCGTGAGACTGGGTGCGACACCCTCGATCACATCGTCGCGCACGAATACGGTTTGGCCGACCTGGGCATCTCCCCGAGCGGTGAGGATCCCGCCACCGGGGAGTTGCACCGTGACAACGCCGGCGCCCACTGCCGTGACGGTCCCCGCCTGAAGGGGCGGATCCGGTAGCAGCTGGCGAAACTGCTGGTAGACGTTATGCATGGGTTTCGACTCCGAGCGTCTGCCAGACCTCGGGTAGTCCCGCCTGGACACTGGTGCTACGGACAAGTCCCAGCCGGCTCACGCCGCCGTCCTGGTACTCAACGAAAGCGCCGGGCTCGATGACGCCCGTTTCGGGGAGGACCGGCAGGCGAAGCGTTACGTCGATTTGCCGTCCCGTATCGGCGAGGATGGCGATCCCCCGTTGGCGTGCTGCGACTGCCTCGGTGATCAGGGGATCCACTACCATCGGCGCCAGTTCATCTCCAGCGGTCCCGATGCGCTTCACCCATCCGAGCACACCCGCCGAGACACCGGATACGTAGACACCGTTGTAGCGGGCTGCGTCCTTCCACTCCAAGCTCTCACGGGCGGTCGCGGCCGAGGGGAGCACGAAGCCAGGCACCACAGAGCCCCACTCCCAGGGCGGGACCGGATAGCGCGGCAGGACGCGAATTGTTTGCGCCGTGCGATGCGGCTGCAGGTAGGACCCCGCGGCCTCCGCGATGGTGTTGAGGGCGGAAATGTACGTCCCCTGATGGGACCAGACACCTGCGGGAACGAGCCAATCGGTAATGCCCCAGTCCACGCTCCAGCCGATCGGCACGCCGTTGACCCGCAGGGCGTCGGCCATGAGTTGCTGCGCGGTGCGATTCGCCGTGTTCGCGAAATTCTTCGTCGGCGCATAGGGCGCATCGAGGACAGCACCCTTTCCGCGGCCGGTGACTTTCACGGAAGCTTCCCCGAAGGCGCGCTCGCGAGACAAGCGCTCGGCCAGGACCCGATAGGCGGTGCCGTTGATCGTGACCTCGAGCTCGACCGGATTACCGCTCGAGTCTGGCTCGAGATCGCCTAAGGCCTCAGCGGGAACCGTGGCATCAAAGCCCCAGGTCCAGGAATCGGCGTCGATCTTGAGATCCAGGGAGAGTGTCGGAATATCGATGTTCCCGACCACCCGCCTTAGGCGAACGTCATTGACGACCACGTAGACCCTCCGAATCGGGACGATGACCGTATCGCCCGGCCCGGGCGGTACGGCGTTCTCGCAGATGAAGATGAGAACGCCATCCAGTGCGACGGCGTCCTTGAAGATCAGTACCCCGCTTGGCGTGTAGCAAGCGGGATGTTGCGGCTCTGGCGGTAGCGCGAACCGCCCTGCACGCGGCCGAATCGCGTCGCCCCACCATGACTGCCAGCCGATCGGGAACGGAGCGGCCGTCTCGTGAAGCGCCACTTGTCCGGCGGAAATCCTGACCGCCCGCTGGTAACGGCTGCGTGGACCGCTACGCGGCCGGCGGTCGGCGTCCTCGAAGCGCGAGCACCGGGAATGCCGGATTCCGACGGCGCCCTCAAAGCGGGACGCCCTGGAGATCCGACGATCGCGGAGCGCTTCCTCCGACACCACTCGGCGGTCGCCGGCACCCACCTGGGCCGCGTCCTGGTGCCCTGCCGCGCACCGGACTGGCGCGGGGTCGAAGGAATCGGGGATCAGGGACGCGACGCGGGCCGTGAGCGGCGCAGCAAGTTCCCAAGGTGCCATTCCTGCCGCCGCTACAGGAAGCGCTGTGGAGGCCCGTTCCTGCGCGCCTTGGCGGGTACTTTCGGCCGTGTCCCATGCCGTGGCGGCGCGGTTGACCGTGGGCCGGGCCGTGTCGGATCGGTAGATCGCCTCAATCGCCATCTCGAGGGGCGGAAATATCCCCGAGATCGAAAGCGACACATCGGGCGCAACCGACGACTCCCCGAAGAGGAGGTTTGCTGTCCCTGGCAGCAGGCTGAAAAGCAGATCGGCATCGGCCACGGACTACCCCAGGGTGCCGGCCGTGATGGTGGCCCTCCCGCCCGCGAATAGCTGCACGGAGTCGAGCCAGACCTCCCCTGGGCCCCCTGCCTCCGACACATCGCAATCCCACGCCGGTGCGCCGTCGCCATTGACGAACCGCGCCCACACGGCGGTGCCCGTAACCGAGATCATGGCCGACTCGGGCGGCGTAATCGTGAGGACGGCACCCGCAACTATCCCGACTGGCTCCAGGAGCGGGATCGAAACCAGGGGCGCGCCCCCAGGATCGGCGCCGTTTGCTGGACGCACCGTTCCGAAGATGTCTACCCGCGCCGCCCCAGAGCCCAGCGCTAGGAAGGTCACGACAGCGTCCAGGCGGGCGTTGGCGAGAGCGACGGAAACAGAAATCACGGAATGACGGGGGCAAGGTTGTCGGCAATCACCGCCCGGTAGTTCCCGGTGTGATCGAAGGCGACGACCGTGTACTTGTAGCGGTGGTCGATGTAGTCGAAGGCGTAGGCGCCGTCAGGCGAGCTCCACGTCTCCCGGATCACGGTGCCGGTAACTTCAGCAACCAGCCACACTTGGCGTGCGACCGGCACGTCGGGGGAGCCCTTCTCTTTGACGGTCCCCTCGATCCGTCCGCGTCCACCATATGCCGTGTCGCCAGTGAAGTACTTTGCCGAGAGCTTGCCGCTCCCCACCGGCTGGAAAATGGAGAAGAGGGCGAGTCCCACCAGGGTCGCGGCCATGCTAGTTCGCCCACGGTCCGGTGATATCGAAGAACATCCCGCCCGCGTAGGCGGTGCCTGCGCCCAACTGCTTGTAGAGAAGCTTCTTGCCAGCTACGGGGGTATCTTCGAAGACGGAGTCCTGCGTGATCAGGGTCGAGGTCATTTGCGGAGTGAAGTACGCACCGGGAAGTTCCGCGCGGTAGGTCGCGCCTTCGAAGATCACAGGGGTCGACAGAATCAGGCCGTTGTCGGCCGCGTTCGGGTACGGCAGGTTCGAACTGTAGTACCCAGAGGTTTCGTAAAGGACACCTGTGGAAGTCGGCGAAAGTGCGTAGCGAAAGGTGATCGCCTGCGACCCACCCGTGCCGAGGTAGGAGCGCGCGATGTAGCGGACATTCATCGCCGCCGAGTAGTTGGATGCGACGGGAGAGCTCGACGCTTCAGGGGTGGCCGCGGAAACGTCGCTGTTCTTCAGGTACACGGCGAACTTGAAATTGTCCGGACTCTTCTTCGAGGCCACATCGCCCCAGGCGAGCACGAATACGGCATCCACCAAGGACGAGTTCGGCGCGACGGCCAGGTAGCAGAAGCGATCGTTTGCGATCACCCACCACTTCTTCGCGGTCGCGCTGTTCGCCTTGGGGATGTAGGCGCCGCCGGCCATCTGCGCTTCGGTCGGGAACTTGGCCGTATAGGTATCCACGTCCGTCATGCCTTCGGCGCCGAATGCGCGCGCCGACGTGGTGCCCGCATCGTCAATGCGGATGTGTAGACCGGTCGCGGCCACGTTGCCCGACTTGTAGGCGGCCTTGTTCGTGCCCGTAAAGGCCTTCACCCACCCTGCGGGCGCCAGTTTGAGGGTGATGGTTCCCGTTGCGGTCTGGTCCGTGATCCCCGTCGCGTCGAACACGACCGTATTGGTGGTGGTGCTCAAGACGCGCTTCTCGCCATTGAGCTCAGGCGGCGTGGCGCCGGCAATCAGTACCACGGTATTCACCCGCGCGGAGTGGCCAGTGGCGATGGTGGCTGTGGCGAGTCCTCCCGCCACGACGAGCGAGTCGACGGTCTTGAGGCCAAAGCCGTCTACGAGACAGGCATCGAGGACCGCGAGGAGGTTGCCGGCGACGTTCGTGAGTGTCGGCGCTCCCGTCATCGAGGAGTCGAAGATCTTGACGGTGGTGTCGGTCATGGGCGGATCCCTGGAAGGCGATTACGGGCGATCGACATCGCCACGGATGAGGAGCGTGAAGCTGTCGTTGGGCACGGTCTCCGGCCCCTGTTGGATGGTGCGAACCACCCAGACGGGAAAGAGGGCGCCGACGGTGTTAAACCGCAGGACGTTGCCAGCCGCCCACCCGCCGCCCCAACCGGTGGCGCGCAGCGTGAAATAGGGCTGGCCGGTCGCGGGGTTGATGGGTGCTACGTCCGTTGCGGTGTTGCCGGTGGCAATCAGGCCCACGTGCTCGCCGATCACGTTGAATGCGGTGGTGTTCGTGAACTGGATGGACCAGCGCTCGGTGCTCGCACCCACATTCGTCACCTCGACCGGGGCCAGGACGTCGTTGTAGGTCCCGGTCGCGGGGGACCCCGATACGTCATCGAGCCAAGTGCCCGCCCACGTCGCCTGGTCAAAGAGCACCGGGACGTAGGCGCGCAGGTCCCCCGCCACCAACGCGGACGACACGACCGAGCCAACCGGATAGTCGTGGGAGATCTGCCGCGTAAAAGCCATGGCGCCGTTGATCTGGACGTCGGCGATCTGCGCCATGTCCTCGATCCGATGCTCGATCGTCACCGGCTGCGCGTAGCCCGACACATCGGAAAAGGTGACGGTGCCGGCCTCGAGGTTCGCCGAGTAGCCGGTATCGATGACGTTGCCGTCGCTGCCGATGACCCGAACGCGCGAAAGTCGCACGCGGCCGCAGTTGATCGTCTGCGCGTTGGAGACCGTCTGCGGGCCGATCGTCTCGGCGTGGCCGATGACGGCGAAGTCGCCAGGATTGAAGATCGGCACCCGGCCATCGGTGGGTAGGCGCACCGGGTCCAGGCCAAGGATCTCGGCGTCGAGCGGGAGGTAGGAGTAGGAAACGGCGTTGTAGCGAATGGTGGAGACGCGGCAGAGGTCGGCCGGCAGCACGGTGAGACCTGCAATCCCCAAGTGGGTCAGGTCGATGTTGAGGCCCGGGTCTCCGGCGGGGTTTACGAAGAAGAGCTGGACGATGCCGTACTCGTAGTCGACCGTTCCTTTCACACGCGTCGCGTTGAACTTGCCATTGGCATCGGCCGTGACATTAAAGTCGGTGCCGTCCTGGAGCGTGCCCTGCACGCTAATGGAAGACGGGCGAAGGGGAGAGGCGGCTGTGCGGAACATGACGCCTGAATTCATGAACGGCGCGGAGAGCCCCGCAGTCGGGGGTGCCTGGATGCCGGCCCACTCGGTGATCGCGGGTGAGGCATTCGTTGTCCAGGCGGTGATCGCGAAGTCGCCAAGCGAAGCGCTGATTGCCCCTGCCGGGGTGCCCGAACCGGTCGCCGGATCGGGGTTGCGAGAGATCGAGCCGTCCGTCTGCCCGACGTAGATGTCGGCCCCAATTTTGAAGCGCGTCCCCCGCAGTAGGTAGTTTGGCGCGAGGACCGCTCGCCCGACGTATTGATTGACCTGGATGCTGACGCTATTGGCGCTACCCCGCCGCGACGATGTAGGCCACCGTCGACGGTCTGCGGGGCGACGGTGAGCGTGCGGATACGCAGGTCGCCCGCACCGCCCCAGCCGCCGATGGGGGAAGCGTTCCAGATGAAGGTCTGGGAGTACTGCGGGAAGTTGAGCGGCGTGGTGATGATCGCCGGGCCCTGCACGTCGGCCTTGCCGAGGGCGGTCGAGGCGCTGACGTTGATCTGGCCCGTGGCGTAATCGATCGTGCCAATGACGGTGCGGCCGTGGACGTCGTCCTCGAAGTTCAGGTTTCCATTGCCGTCATCGGTGACAGCAATGGCCCTGGACTTCTGCGCAGGGTCGATCCGCAGATCACCGAAGGGGTAAGTGGTCGAGTAGTTGAACTGCGCGGCAAGCGTGAAGGACACGGTGCCGGGCTTCACATTCGCTGCCCCGATGAAGCCCCCGAACACATTGACGGAAGCGGCCGACAGCGGGGTATCGCCGGTCGTGTCGAGGAGAAACATGGTCCCGGACGCCGGGAGCGCATTCGGGCTCAAGAAGACCACGCCCTTGGTGTAGTTCACGACCCCGGTCGCATCGCCCGTGAGGTTCCCGTAGCCGTCATCGGTTGCGGTTTTCACCGTGCCGTTGGTCCAGGACACCGTGAGCTGGCCTGCGAGGATGCGCGTGGCTCCCGGGGCATCGCTCGCCTCACCGGAGGTATTGAGTGGGGTAAAGAGCTTGGCGCCGTTCACAAGGTCGGTGTTGGGGACCGCACCCACGACCGCGTTCGTATAGAACTGCAGGATGATGGCGCTGCCCACGTCCGGCAGCGCGCCCAGGGTGAGCGCGACGGAGCCGGTGAGATACGAGAGTGTCCCCACCCCGTAGGCGGCATCCGCTCCCTTGATGGCGCCCGTGCCGTTCTCACGAAGGACGTACCACGTGCCACCGGAGAGGTAGGACACGCTTAAGGAGGCCCGTGCTGGAATGGCAGGCAGCGTGAGGGCGTAGCTGATGCTGCGGCTCTCGGCCGTGACGTTGATGCCGATGGAATCGGAAATGAGCGGCGGAATGTCGGCCGGGGTGTAGGTCACCACCTGCGTACCGGCCGAGGTTCCCCAGACGTTGGTTACGAGCCGGAGGATCCCGTTCTCATAGTCGACGGTTCCGACTTCGGTCGAGCCATTGAGGAGAAGCCCAGCGGCATCGGTGAGGGTGACGCCCGAGCGGACGACCGTGAGGCTCCCCGGCAAGGTCCCGCCGCCGACGAAGAGCGCCTGGGTGGTGGTGAAAGCGAGCGTGATGGAGCGCGAGATCGGGGAGCCGCTCTGGGTGTAGGCGACACTCAGGCCGTTGGAGCGGGCATCCACAATGGGTGTCTCGGTCTGCGCCGAAGGCACGATCTGAGCAAAGATTGTCTCCACCTCGGCGCTCACGTCACCGGTGTCAATCGGCGTGACAGTCGCGACCGCTCCGTAGTACTTCGCGGCATTGGCGACCAGGGTGTCGCGCACGCGCGTCTTGCCTGTGGCCGGCTGAAAGGTGCGATCGGGAGGCGAGCCTGGGAAGTCGTAGCGCAGCGCATCGGAGAGCTCGCACGTCACTACGTTCGCCTTGTAGTCCGTGTAGGTCCCGCTCTGGGAGTAGGTGAATGTGCGAACTTCTGCGGAAACGCGTGTGACGCGGACGTATTGCGAGAACTCCGTGCCGGTCCCCTCGTTCATGCCGAGGTAGAGGGTTTTCCCCACCGGAGGCAGCGGGGAGCCTTCGCGCTGAAAGAGTTGGATCGAGCGCTGGCCGGTGATGTGGTTCTCGAAGAGGTAGCCTTCCCAGAGGGATCCCTTGTTGAGGTAGGCCTCGACGCGGTTTGCCGCGTCCTCGCGCTGATCAAAGACATCGCCCGTCTTGAATATCGTCACCGCTACCCGTGGGTCGTCGGGCGGGTCGGCCACGATGACGTTGCCCCCGTAGTAGCCATCCACTGTGGGTGTCTGGATGCTCGCGAAGACTTTGCGGAAGTTGACCCGGCCGCCGGCGCGGTCGAGTTCGCTGATGTCATTGAAGATGGAGTTGCTCGCCCCATCGGTGATGACGTTCGACGTCGGAGGGCCGCCGCCGTTATCCACGTCGTCCATGACTTGCGATGCGACGAGCTTTACGTCGCCTGCGAGAATGCCCATCTGCTAGATCTCCATCAGGCGAAGTGTCAGGCGGTAGTAGTCGGACCCCGACCGCGCCGGAAAGCCTAGGACGGGCTCGGCCTCGATCGCGGTATCGCCAAAGCGAAAGGCCACGACGAAGACGCGGGCATCGGCGAGCGTGAGCTCGAAGCGCCCGGAGTCGACCGCCAGAGGATCAGCGGCCCAGCCGTAGAGGGTCTCCACCACGGCGCGCGTCACCCACGCCATGTCAGCGGCACCCACCAAGGTAATCGGGCGGCCTGCCTGCCGGGTGCCGGACTGCACGAGAAGTGCGCCGGTGAGTAGATAGGAGATGTTGGCGACGACTGGACTCCAGGCGTGCTCATCGGTCCACAGGAGGTCGTCTGGCAACGCCAGCACCACCCCATCGGTGAGGTTTTTGAGTTGCATGTGGTTTTGGACTCAGGCCGCGCGAGCGCGGGCGACTTCGAGGATCTGCAAGAGCCGGGACTCATCTCCGGCGTCGATGGTGGCGTTGACCCGGCGATCGCCGGCCGCCAACTCGACCCGCACGGTGCGCGTGGGTGCGGTGTTGGCTTCCAGGACAGGCCGCGTTAGTGAAAGCGTGGGTGGGCCCAGTCCCACCAAGCCCCCCGAGGCGTAGCCCTGGACCCGGGCAGCGACCGCGCGGGCGGGAAGCGCCAGGCTATTGAGCGCTGCGAAGAAGCCGGATCCAAAGCGCGCGACTGCGGCCCTGTTCACCACGTACTCACCGGGCGTGAGCATGGCCGGCACGGAGTCGGAGGCCGCAGGGCCCCCTTCGGCAAAGCCTCGCGCCTCGTTCTGCTCCATGTAGGAGACAAGCTCGCGCTCCAGGTCTTTGCCGAAGGCCAGCGGCTGCGCCATGGCCGAGCGCCACGTCTGCTGAATGCGGGCCATGTGTCCACGCTCATTGCCGGTGAGCTGGTTCCTACCCATGAGGGTTTGGACGATGTCGCGATCCTTTGCGGCCTCGGCGCGGTAGCGCTCCATGGTCTTGTAGCGCATGTCGAGACTCACCCCGCCGCTATAAGTGCGCTCGAGCCACAGGGTGTATTCGTCCATCCCCCGGAGGCCCAGTTCGATGAGCTTCAGAGCTTCGATCGCTTCGCGATTTCGCTTCGGAGGCGTTGGCCGCCCCAGATCGCGATCCTCCGAGGGGCGCTCTCGATTGGCTTTCCTCGCGGCAGAGGACTTTGCGACGGGGCCGCCGAGCGCAAAGCGCGCGACCCCATTGGCAAGCCGCGAGAGCGTCCCACCGCCGTACTTCCGGACGGCGGCCTTGCGGAGCACAAAGGCGCCGGCTTCCAGGGTGCGCGGTACCGTGTCGTGGTGGCCGGATCCGGGCACCGAGCCGCCCGCCATGCGAGGAAATGCGGAGGCCACGCTCCCGCCGTCAGCAAATTGCCGTGCGCCAGCACCTTGCCTTGCGCCAGCACCTTGCCGTGCGCCAGCGCCGACGAGGCCGCCGGTTGCGTTTCCTTCGACGCGGCGAACCGTGATCGTGTGGGTGCTCGAGGTATTCGCGCCGTTCAAGGACTGGATCTGGGAGCGCACGGTGTCCACGTTGGCGTTCACCTGGTGGCGCGACTCCGTCTGGATCCGCTCGAGGGCACGAATCATCCCGTCGACGTTGGTGATCGAGGCTTGGGCCTTCTCGGTCGTGACGCGCAATTCCAGGAGCGCGTTCTGATCGGCGTAGGTGCGAAGCTTGTCAAGCGCGTCGCGCGCCTTGCCGACATCGGCATTGATGGGAAGGGTTTTGCCCTCCTTGAGTAGCTGCTCGTACTCACGCAGCTGCTTTTCCGCCTGCTGCAGGTCGGCCTGAATCGAGACGAGGAGCTTCTTCTCGGCAAGCGCCTTGTCCAGATCTGCGAGAGCCTGGGTAAAGCGAGAGGCATCGGCGTCGATCGTGACCTTGAGGCCCTGCTGAAGCTTCGCCGTGAGTTGGTCGACCTGGGTCTGGGTCTCGGTAAGGGTCTGCTTGATCTGGTCGCGGGCGGACATGGCCGACTGGGCGGCCGTCCGGTGCGCGTTCGCCTCGGCGTCCAGGGTCTGAGTGAGGATCTCCTCCGAGGACTTGATCTTCTGGACCGCCGTGTTGACCCCTTCTTTGCCCCGGGCGATCGCGGCGTCCGCCTCCTGCGTGCGCTGAGAGATCTCGGCTCGCAGCTGATCTGCCTGCCGCATCAGGGCTTCGGACTTGCCGTACTCCTGATTGCGGGAGGCTTCCCGCGCACGCGCTTCGAGCGCGACAATCTGAGTGGCACCCTGCTCCGCCTGGCGGCGGGCATCCTCGGCGCGTCGGGCCTCACTCGTTTCACTAGCCGCAACCTGGGCGGCCAAGTCCATGGACTTTTGGGCGAGGCTTCGCGCTTCCTCAAAGGAGCCATTGGCCAGCGCCCGGCGCGCTTGCTCCTGGTACTCCGCGATCTGGCTCTTGCGATCCTCGGTCGCCTCGTACTCGCTCATCCCCTGGCGCTGGATGTCGCGGATCCGCTCCTCCGTGGACATGGAGAGGCGCCGCTTCTCCTGCTCGATCCGATTCACCTCGGCCAAGTGCCGGTTCGCCTCGGCATTCAGGGCATCGACGTGGCTGCGGTACTCGGCAATCGCCTGGGTCATCGTCTGGCGCTTGGCGGCCAGGATCTCGTTCTCGACCCGCTGGACGTTGGCCGAGCGCTCGGCATCGCTCTGGCCCTGGTGCTGCGCGGCCGCCAGGCGAGCGCCGGACTCGTCATCGATGAGTTTCAGGGCTTCCGCGGAAGCCTGCCGGCGAAGGAGTGCTTGCTGGGTGAGCGACTCCGAAAGTAGCTGTGTGGAGCGCGTGATCGCCGCGGATTCCGACGTCTGGAGCGCTGCAAGTTCGGCGACTTCCTGCTGGTAGCGCGCTTTGACGGCCTCGACCTGCTGTTGCAGGTTTGCCTCCACGAGCGAGGTGAGCCCTTTGTAGGCCTCCGCCATCTTGGCTGTCGCATCGGCCACGGTCTGGTTCGCCTTGCCGACCGCCTGCTCAACCTCCCCGAGCCGAGACTTGAGCTTTTCGAGCGCTCCGTGCACGGCCTCCACACCCCGGGCAACCGCCTCCTGAGTGCCCTGCCGGACGGCCTCCAGGCGCTTGGCGATCTCCTCGGCTGCCGAAGCTGCGGAGTTCATCGCCCCTTTTGCGGCCTCCGTTCCCCGTCCGGCGTCTGCATACATCTGCGCGAAGACCTGATTCATCTCGGCAAGCCGTGCCTGATGGCGTTGAGTCGCCTGCGCAAGCGTGTCGGAGGTGAAGAGGGCGGCGAACATCTCCCACCGAAAGCGCAGCTCTTCGATTCCGCGCATCAGGATCTCGACCATGAAGATCCCGGCTTTACGGACGATCTCGAATTTCTCGGAGAGCCACGTGCCGATCTCCCAGCCAGCAAAGAGGGCCCCCAGGACGCCAAAGGCAGTTTTCACGAGTCCGATACTGGCCACCGCTCCCGTTAGGGACTGGTTCACCGTGGCCCATGCCGCCACCGTCGCGTTGGCGGCGGCCACCGCTGCAGCACCTGCGGCTTGCCAGGCGGTGATGACGGCCGGGATCAAGCGATAGGCGAGCACGGCGAGCCCCAACTCCGAGACGCGCTTTAGCCACTGCATCACGGTGTCGAGGTTCTGCGAGAGCCACGTCATGGCCTCCGCGAGTCTGCGGGTGAGGCCCGTGGAGGCATCGACCTGACTGACCCATTGGCCGAAGGCGTTGCGAAGCCGTTCGAAGGACTGGCTGACCGTTTGCGGAAGCTGCGCGTACTCGGTAGCGAGCGCGTCCTTCTGGGACATGAGGGCGTTGACGACCACGTCGGCCGTGAGCCGCCCCTCCTCGGCGAGCTTCCGCAGTCGCCCGATCGGTACATTCAGGCCGTCCGCCAAGGCTTTCGCCAGTCGCGGGCTGTTTTCGACGACGGAGTTGAACTCCTCCCCGCGGAGCACCCCGGAGGCGAGCGCCTGCCCGAACTGCAGGAGTGCCGACTGCGCCTCGGTGGCGGAGGCTCCCGAGAGGCGAAGCGCCTGCGAAATGCTCTCGGTAATGGCGAGCGCATCCTTCTGCTCGCCGCCCAGCATCCGCACTGCCTGCTGGAGCCTCCCGTAGAGGGTGGCGGTCTCCTGGATCGGCACGCCGATCCTCTGGGCGATGGCGAAGAGCTCCTTCTGTGCGGTGGTGAATTCCTGCTGGCCAGCGGTGGCAAGCTTCAGGCGCGAGGACATCATGGCCCACGCGTCCGCAATCTGGATCACATCCTGCGCCTTGCCGGCTGCCCAGCTGATTGAGAGGAAGGCGAGGAGCTGCGTCTTGGCGCTTGCCACCTGCTCGCTGAACGCCGACATCCCTGCCTTCACTTCGGCCATGCCGGCAGCGGCCTTGTCGCCGGCAGTCTTGGCCGTGGTCGCAAGCTCCCCAAGGCTACGCTCGGCCGACGTGATGGCGCGCTTGAGCCCTTCGTCGGCACCTTCGAGAGCAACGAGGATGGAGATTCGGTTGGAGGCCATGGGGCTACGTGTGGAGAGGCGAACTGGCGCTGTCGCGACCGACAGCCGTGATAAAATGCGTCATGGCTGGATCAAAGCACCTCAAAATCCAGGACGTCTCGCTGCGCCTATCGAAGAAGAACGGCAATGGAGTCCTGCGACGCGAGATCTGGGTCGATGCCAAGGGCAAGGTGGTGCGCTATAACCTCGCCTACATTAACCACGACATCTTCCAGCGGGACAACGGAAGGGTTCTTGGATATGACAACGCGCACGGGACGCATCACCGCCACATGAAGGGCAAAGTCGAAAGCGTCCCGTTCACGAGCTTTGAGGACATTGAGCAGCGATTCGAAGCGGATTGGTTGGCGCTACGCCGAAAGGGCAAGACATGAAGACGATCATCAAGGTAGACAAGCCAGCCAAGTTCTTCGAACGGGGCCGCGCGGCTGCGCGGCTCGCGGATCAAGGCAAGGCCATCCCTCTTGAGCGCGTCATCGCTTTCGAGGATCCCGAGGACATGGCTCGTCTGATCACCACCGCCAAGCTGGCGCTCTTCCGGGCGGTGCGCGAGAGCCCCGGTTCGATCACGGAATTGTCGGAGCGGCTGCACCGGGATCGTAGCGCGGTGAAGCGCGACATCGACGAACTGGAAAGAGCCGGTCTCATCGAAGTTCAGGAAATCCCCCACCCGGGACATGGTCGCAAGAAGGAAGTCCGGGCGGTCGCCGACCAGGTCTTGCTCGCCATCTGATCAATCCCGCGCCTTCACTTCTATAGCGCCCGGATCTGTTTCTCAATTGCCGCCGATAGTCGCGGAATTCGGCCCGCGACCAGCCGCTCGACGTCCAGGCGCTTCTTGAGGACCACCTTGGGCACGAGGACCGCGATGGGAATGCTGGCGCCGCGCTTCAAGCGCTTCACCCCTTCGGCCTTGCGGTAGCGACGCTTGAAGCCCGCCAGTGGCCGGTCGTGCTCTTTGATGTTCTCGGCCATCAAGACGATGTTCCCCTTGGCGTTCTTCACGAAGTAGGCGTTACCGCCGCGCATGAGCGCCGCCACCTGCGCCTTGAAGCGCTTGCGCCCCACGCGCCCGTGGATCGGAATCAGCATCCGACCGCCAACGGCCCCGCCCTTCTCGTGGATCCCCGACCAGGGAATGCGCGAGCCCACGTAGAGCGCCGGCAGGCGCGTCGGATCCTTGTCGAGGACGCGGGCCGTGAACCCCTTGAGGAAGGACTTCCGGACGACGGCGAGACGAGAGCCAACGTGACTGCGCACATCCTCACGTAGCTCGGCGGCCTCGCCACGAATGGCCAGGGAGACTGCCTTTTTCACCTTGTCGCGGTACTCGCCACCCCAGCGACGCAGCTGCGCGCCCGCTGCCTTGCTATCGATCCGGATGGCAATGCGCACGGTCGGTCAGTCGGTCGAGGGTCTTGTCCAGTTGCCGGGATTCGCCTCGGGTGCCGATGGCGATCACCGAGAGAAGTCGGGCCTCCTCGGCCGCTTCGGCGCGCGCGACTGCGTCCAGGAAGCCGCGCACCTGACCCAGGGTGTAGTCGAGGACGTCGGGGAGCCGGTGGCCGTGACGGATCAGCCGCTGGATGGCGTCGAACCAGAAGCCACCGTTGGGGCCTGCTTCATCTGCGCGAAGAGGCCGTCCAGTTTCGGGATCACCGTCTGGGTAAAAAAATCGGCATTCACCTCGATCACCTTGGCGGCCAGCAGGATGGCTTCGTCGGCCGCGAGGTCGTCGACCCACTCCCGAGGCTTTCCGACGGCAATCGCAATGGCCGCCAGGAGGTCATCACCCCGTTCCCCGAAAAGAGCCAGCCAGTCGATGGCCGGCGCGGTGAGGCTCTGCATGACGGGCGAGATGGCGCGCAGGAACGCCGGCAGGCTCCCCACCTTGAGCGGTTTGAGGGTGAGGGTCTCGCCCGCCACGGTGATCTGCACACCGGGCGGGATGAGCGTTTCCAGATCACTCATGGGTCATCGCCTTACAGTTGGACGATCCGGCCGAACTGACCGAGGAGCGCGTCGTAGGGTTTCGTCGTATCGGCGAGGAGGGAACCCTCCATCTCGAACTTGTTGTACTCGTCCGAAATGAGCGAGAGCTCCTTCAGGGGGTCGAAGGCCACGCGGTAGAGCTCCACCAGCACCTTGGCATTGGCCTGCGCCGTGTTGAGCCCTTCGAGGCGGAGGTAGCGCTCCGGGAGCGGCTGCGTGAAGATGCCGATTTCGGTTGCGACTCCGTAGGTGTAGCTCGCCTTGTAGGGTGCCGTGAAACCCGTCAGATCCAGGAACTGGATCGCGCCGAAGTCGGTGACGGCGGTGTAGTGCGTGCCGAGAGTGAGAGTCGCCGGCGTGCCGGCCGAATCCACCACCACGAGGGCGGACACCTTGGGATGCGCGAGGAAGTAGCGATCCCCCACCACAGGGGTTGCTCCACCCACCGGCTCATCGGTCACGCTGCCGGTGCTGCCGGTCACGTGGTTCCCATAGAGGGCCAGCGCCAGGTTTTCCTTGGTGAACTCTTCGATGGTGAGGTTCACCGTGGCGGACTTCTGCTTGACCATGCGGTGGTCGAGCGAGCGCTGGCCGGTCTGGCTCTCGTAGTGCTCCAGCACGTCGGTCTTGAGCGAGAGCTTCAAGTCCGCGACGTTGCCGGGCGAGCGCACTTCGATGGGAAGGCCTGCGGTGTCACGCTTGCCCAGAAAGACGCGGCCCTGGAAGGAGGCATAGGTGCTCATGGCTTGGGTTCCTTGCGGTAGGTGGGTTTGGGTTCAGGGGGGAGCGCGGCGAGTACCGGATCGAGGGCGGCGATGCCTTGGCTTACGAGCCAGTCGGCAGTAGCGCTATCCAGTTCGATCCGATCGCGGACCCCATAGAGCTTTCCCGCATGGGTATGCGGGCGCAGCAATACGACTCGCGTCATAGGTTTCATCCTTGAATGGAAAGATCAGCGGCAAACGTCCGGTAGGTGATCCGGTAGCGCGCGGGGATCGCCGCCGCCACGGCATCGGCGTCTTCCATCTCCCACTCGGTTTCCTGTTCGCGAATGCCGAGCGCGAGTCCCCCGAGGGTTCCGTCGGCCATCAAGGCGGCATGGGCCGCCGTTAGGAGCGCGTCGGCCTCGGTCTCGGGGCGGTTGGCAGGACAGCGCGTGCCAGTGCCACGATGCGAACGGTGAGTTCCCGGGTGACCCGGTCGTTTGCCCGCTCGGTGATCGCCTCGGACTCGGGAAACACCACGAGGGCCGGACATTGCTCGCGCGTCACGGCCACCGAGGGGGACCGATGCACGGTTGCTCCCAAGCCTTCAGCTGCTGGCCGCACGATCGCTAGCGCCGCGAGCAGGATCTGCTCCCGGATCGAGTTGCCAGCCATGGGAGTTAGAGGCGGGTGAGCTTGGCGCGCAGTTCCGAGCCATCGCCCACGGCCCGGATCTCACGCACCTGGAAGGCCACACCCTCGATCTCGACCGTCTCACGCGGGGCGAGGCCGGCAAAGACCGTGGCGGGGTAGGACATCACGTACTCGGTACTTGCGGTGAGGCCCTCGAGGATCGTCTCGTCCGGGGCGGCGAAGCCCACATCGAAGGTCTGCGGTGCCCCACCGCTGGAGGGCGTCCAGCGGCAGGACTTCAGAAACCCAACGTTGGCCGCCGCCTCATAGATGCGCTCGACGAGCCCCATGGCTTAGGCCATCGTGAGCTTCACGAGCACGCCCGGGCGGTGGCACATCGGGAGCGGGTTGGACTGCGTATGCAAGTCCGTGCCGCGCTCGAATTTGCGCGGTTCCTGCTTCGCGTAGAGCGGCTGACCCAGCGTGTTCACCGTTTCGTTGAAGTCCGCCGGTGCGAAGTAGGTCCCGAAGGTATCAATCGTGCCGAGCGGGAAGGCGTGGGCCTCGCCAGGGGCGATGAAGCGCTGCACATCGCCAGCGATGTTGGTCGCTTGCCCCCGGTACTCCTCGAACACGATGCCGCCAAAGGCGAAACCTGTGCGGACGTCATCCCGGAGCATGGCGCCCTGGCTGTAGTTCTCGTAGGCCTTCTCGACCTTGGTGTGGCCGACGAGCTTTGCGAAGAAGTCCGGGGAGCAGAGGCAGCGCACACCCGTCATGAACTCACCGCGCAAGTTCTCCTCAATGTGCGAAACCACCTCTGTGCACTTGCCGCGCACATTGGTGGCTTCCGTGTTGAGCTGGAAGTTCACTGCCGCCGGCGTGATGCCGAACACGGTATAGAGGTTATGCAGCTCAGACCCATCGGCATCGAGAATCACGCCCTTCAACGCACCCATCCGCAGGTGTTCCAGCGTGATCGCATGCTTGTTGCGCATGGACTCCAGATGCTGGGCCATGACGGAGGCGACCGACTCCATTTCGGTTTCCGAGCCGAACGCACGAACGCCTTGGACCTCTTCGGGAAGGACCACGTCATCGAGCGGGACGTGCGGAATCACGAAGGAGTGGAGCTTTCGCTTATCGCGGGCGTTGACGGTCGACGGGCTCCCCACAGGTAGCGTCGGCAGGAGACTCAGGGTGCCGTTACGTTCTTCCACCACGACCGATCGGGTACGCACCGGTTTGGCCGGGAAGAGATCTAGCGCCTCGAGTCGCCCATAGCGGTTGGGGATGAGATTGATGGCCGCCGTGAGGCTCGCCATCGAGAAGCCGGGATTCTGAAACGGGTTCTGCATGATGTGCTCCTGGAAAGTGAGAATCGATTAGGCGGCGTCGCGAACCAAGATGCCGATGGCTTTCAGCTGTGCCTCCGCGGCGGCCTTGAGCTCTGCGGTGATGCCGGAAGGCCAAACCAGCGCATTGCGCGCGACGAGAGCGTGACGAGCGATGAGGAGCCCGTCGTCACGGTCTGCGAGCGCGGCATCGACGTCGTTGGCGATAACGCCCCTGGCGATCTCAGTGCCATCGGTGGCCGCAGGGTCGAGGGCCTTCAACTTCGACGTGGCGGTGACCACGCCAACGACGGTCCCCAGAGCGAGGGTCTGTCCCGAGGCGACGGTTACGCGGTCGCGGGAGTAGAGGTTCGGCGCCTCGTACTTGAGAAGGTCGCCGAGATTCTTGGGTTCAGTGATGGAAGGCATGTCTTACTCCTTGGAGATGAGTTTTTTGACGGCAGCGATGACTGGGCTTACCGCCGGCTGCGCGGTGGTACCCGCATCGGCGGTGATGTGAGAGCTGATCTCGGACTGCTGGGCGCGAGCTTCCAGGAGCGCGCGACGCACCTGCGCCTCCGAGACGCTGGACGCGAGGAATTCCGCTGTGCGATCAGGGCAGCCGGCGATAAGGCAGATTTCCGCAATTGCCTGGGCTTCACTTCGGGCATGCGTACCAGCCGGGGCGGAGGGCGTGGCGGCAGCCATCGGCGTGCCGGGATCCGTGGGAGTAGGTTGGGGAGCGGCTACGCTCGGCTCAGATTCCGAGGGCGTCGTATCCGGTAGTTCGGTGGTACTCGTTTGATTCATGGAGGTCTCCAAGATTGGGTTGTGAGGAACCGGGTTGGTTGTGCTCGCTCCGGTGGGCGAGGCGCGTGCGCCGTTGGCGGTGAGGCGACGTCGGGCTTCAAGGGTCAAGGCGAAGGCGCTGATCACTTCCTCGAAGCTCGTCACGGCATCGGCCAGTCCTGCCGTAACGGCGGCATCACCAAACACGAGCCCCGCCTCGAGGCCGCGAATGGCTTCAGGCTCCAACCCTCGCGCTTGGGCCACATGCCCAACGAATATCTCGTAGAGGCGATCGACCTCGACCTGCAGGGTGGTTGCCGCCTCAGGCGAGAGCGGCGCATGCGGGGAGAAGTCGTTCTTGTGGCTCCCGGCGTAGATCGCGGTGTAGGCGATGCCGTCCTTCGCGTCCTTTACGGACTGATCCACGTGGAGCGCGATGACGCCGATGGAGCCCACACCCCCAGTCTGCGAAAGTGTCAGCCGTGAAGCCGCCGCGCCAATCGCATAGGCGGCCGAGTAAGCGGAGTCGTTCGCGTGCGCCCAGACCGGCTTCAGTTCATTCGCCGCGCGGATCCGGTCGGCAAGTTCAAACACGCCACCCGCCTCCCCTCCCGGCGAGTCGATGTCCAGGAGGATCCCGGCCACCTGCGGGTCGACGAGCGCCGCCTCAAATCGAGCACCGATTTCGCTGTAGGAAGTGAGGCCCGATGCCGCATCGACTCCTAGGGAGCGGCGCACCAGCGTTCCGTGCACCGGAATCACGGCAATCCCGAGGGGAGACGGGGCAGCCGCGCTTCGCGCCGGCGGTAGGGCTACCTTGGCCTCCGACTCGAGGAGCCCGAGTCGGGGTCCGAGGACCGCCAAGATCACATCCAGTTTCGAGCGCGCAATGAGGAGCGGCGTCCCAAACAATCGGGACGCCAGATGAACCATCGGCATGTCAGTTGTCCTGTTGGTCTTGCGGCGGTGCTTCCGCCGACTGCTGGCCCGCGGGGGCCTTGTCGTGCCTCGGGTCCGACTCGAACACCAATCCCAGCGCGTCCGCGCGGGCGTTGTCGGCGGCGATCTCGCGATCGATGTCCTCGGCGTCGTAGCCGAAGGCGGAGATGGCTTCCGACCGGGAGAGGAGCCCGGCGCGGATGGCGGTCACCATCGCGTCGAACTCCTTCTTGGGATCCACCCACTGCCAGCCCTGGGGAATCCACTTCACGGCTTGGTACTCCCGGCGCCGCTTGGAAAACGCGGGAAGCGTCAGTACGCCTTCGAGCGCCGCCTGCTCCAGCCACGCCTGCCACACTGGCCGGCAGAGCTGGTGAACGATGACGCTGTGCTGAATGGCCTCACAACGGCGCCGGAATTCCAGGAGCCCTGCGCGGATGGAGGAGTAGTTCACCTGGGTGAGATCGCCCGTGAGCATCTCGTAGGTGATACCCATGGCGGCCGCCACGGCCCGGAACTGCATACGCAAGAACTCGGAATAGCTCGCCCCCACGTCCGCGGGTTGGCTGAACTTCACGTCCTCCCCGGGTTCGAGGAGCTGCATCGTTCCCGGCTCGAGTCCGGCGAAGGACACGCCTGTGGCATCCGACTGCCCCTCGCCCAGGAGGTTGTCCTCGGGGGCAAGGCGGGTCACGAATCCCGCGAACATGGCAGCGGTCTTCTTGCGGACAAGTTCCGCGTCGTCGTATTGGTCGAGTTCGTTCAACTTCACGAGCGCCCGGGCAAGCCAGGGCTCTCCGCGAAGCTGGCCGGGACGCAAGGGCCGGAAGAGGTGGATGACCTCCGAGGCAGCGATTCGGACGGTCTGCATGCCGCCCGTCCCGGACATCGGCGCCAGCGCCCCGTCCTCGGGATGCGAGCGGTACAGGTGATAGGCGACACGGCGCCCGAGGCGGTCGAACTCGATGCCGGCGCGTACGACGTTGCCGGAGGGCAGTTCCGTGTTCATGGTGGCCGGCAGGTGCTCGGGCTCCAGGACCTGGAGTTGGAGTGCCACCGGCAGGCGATCCTCGGGGCGGCGGTAGCGAAGGCGCACCAGCGCCTCGCCACCTTCCACCATGGCGCGGCAGGCAAGCGCCTGGAGACCGTAGAAGTCGGTGAGCCCGGCCGCATCTGCGTCCTCGCACCAATCCCACCACAGCGCGTGGATCGCCTCACGTAAGGTGAGGTCCGCCACCATCGACTGCGGCTTGATGCCGGTGCCGATGGCATTCGCTACGAAGGCTTCCACCCCTGCGGCAGCCCAGGCATTTCGTCGCACGAGGTCACGGCTCTTGGCGCGGAGCTCGTTCTGGCTGAAGACCAGCGCGGCGACTGCGCCGGGGTTTGCCACCTGCCAGGCGATCGCGCGCCTTCCTGATCCCACCCCGTCATAGGTTGGTGTGCCACCACCGAAGAGGCCGCGCCGGATTCGGGACACCCAGCTCATCAGGTGCCCTTTCGGGTCGTGATGCGGACCTGGCGTGGGGAGCGGGGCCAGAGACCGGTATTCACCGCATCATCGAAGAGGCCACGCTTGACCTCCTTGATGGCGGCCGCAAGCTCCTCGACGGTTCGGTACTCGACGGTCTTGTCCCCAAAGGTGACGCGGCGCTCTCCTTTGGCGAGAGCCGCTTCCAGGGCGTCAAGTTGGGCTTGCGAATACGCCATCAGCGAAACACCACCACGTTGATTTCGGTCGAGTCGGCAGAAGAGCCCGCAAGCGTGCTGACGCAGCGCACATCCAAGTGGGCGGCCGCACGCTCGTCCGTCGAAGTGGCGGCGACCGCCAGGCGCTGGGATCCCGATGTGCTCGGGCTTCGCGCGGTGGCGGTCCAGCAGTAGTTGGCGTCGGCGAGCGGGGAGGCAAAGTGGACGCGGTACTGGCCGGCCGCCAGGCGCTCGACACTGGCCACGCCGTAGCTGTGGTGAATGACCGTCTGGCCCGCCACATAGCCAAAGCTCACCCACGCCCGCGCAAGCGCGGGGTGGGTGGCATCGACCTTGGTTCCGACCTCGAACCCGATACGGGCGGCGAGGCCCGCGATGCGATCGGAGAGCGACATTAGACGAGCGCCGCTTCGAAGATCGCGACAAAGTCGGTATCGGTGTCGCCAACCGCTGAGGTTGCGACCGCACCGATGTTGGTGCGAGCCTGCTGCTGCTCGAGGACCGTGAGCGTTTGCGCCGCATCGAAGCGGACGCGGACGTTGACGGCGGTAAGGAGTGCGTCGAGCCCTGAGGTGTTGTTCTGCAGGTACTGCTGGATCTCGACCAGGGTGTCGTAGGCCGCGTCCGCCCCACCCAAGATCTCGGTCTTGAGGGCGTCCAGGAGGGAGACGATCTTGCTCGACGAATACGTGCTCGTGAGCGTGATGCTGGCATCGTCGATGCCATTGGCCACCATGGTCTTGAGCTCGTTGATGGCGGCAACGAGGTTGGACTTGTCGGCCGTGGTGAGGTTGGCGAGAGCCCCCGTCTTGGTATTGACGGCGTTGAACTCCTGGGCGATGCGAACGACCAGGCTTTCGATGCGGGTCTGCAAACTCATGGTTGTTCCTTTGTCGTGGTTAGGAAAGCCAGCGGCTCTTGATCACGCGCCGACCGTATTTGCGGACCCCAGAAGCACCGAGGCCACCGCTAGGGGTGGCCTCAGTGGGGATCCAATGCTTGAAGCGGGGGCGGCACCTCGTCCGGAGGTGCAATTCCCAGCTGTCGTTCCAGTTCGCGCCAATGGCGCTCTTCAAATCGATCGAGCCCGGCAGCCGCCGCGGCAGCCCGGGCGTACACGTAGCAGTCGAGTGCTTCGTTTCGCTCGCGCATCTTTTGCCACTCGCGGTGGGCAAAGCCATTGCGGTCGCGTCGGGTGACGAGTTGCTCGGCACAGAGCTGCTGAATGAACTCGGCATCGACCTGCGGCAGGTGCACGAAGCCCGCGGGGTAGCGGATCGTGACCCCGTCCTCCTCAACGTCTGCGATCTTGCGCAGGTTGTTGTAGAACTCGAGCTTCGCGATCCCCCCTGCCACCGAGAAGACCTTGATCCCCCGGCGGAGCTTCTTGCCGCCCTGCGAGACATCCACCGCCTGGGGCGTGCCGATGAGGGCTGCGCCTCGGGCGATACCCTTCACGGCCATGAGGCGCGAATCCCGCGAGGCCCGCACGAAGGCGTAGGCCTCCTGGGTGGCAAAGCCCGTGTCCAGCGCAAAACGAGCCAGCGGCATCGTGGCGCCGGACGCGTGCGTCCATTGCTCGGCGAGCAGTGCGCCAAGTTCGCGCCAGACAGCCTCGCGAGCGGTGTCGCCCATGAGAATCCGGTGTTCCACGAGCCAGGACGCCTTACCGCGACCAAACGCCCAGATCGAGGCTTCGATCCGATCCTTCTGGACGTCGGCGCCTCCGACCAGGAGGAGCCCTCCGGCGGGGACCGTGCCAACCGGGTAGTTGTCCCTGCGCTCCAGGAGCCGCTGCCAATCCGGGGCTTCGCCCTCCTCCACCCAGGTCTCGCCGAGTTCGGTGTTCTTGAACGTCTTGATGGCGGCCGCCGATCCGGTCTCCTTGTTCACCGCGGCCTCCCAGGCGGTGGCGATCTCCCGCCAGCTGCGCCATCCCACCGGGCTATAGAGCGAGGACAGGTGAAACCCCGTCGTCTTGGTTCCGTTCTCCGGCGCCATCGCACGCCACTCGCCGTGTTCCAGCATCCACGCTTTGTGGTGCTCGGCGACCGGCACGTCGCACGATTCGCAGACGTAGGCCGCGGTTTCCGGTTGCCCCTTTTCCCATCGCAGCTGCTCGAATCGCAGCCACTGCCGATGCGAGCAGTACGGGCAGGGTACGAAGTAGCGGCACTGATTCGACGCCTCGAACTCCCGCTCAATCGAACTCACCCCCGAAATGGTCGGGGTTGAGACGATGAAGATCTTGCGGCGCGCAAAGGTCCGCGTGCGAGCCTCTGCAAGCGAGATCGCGTCCCCCTCCCCCTCCACGTCCACCGGGTAACCATCCACCTCGTCGAGGAAGAGGTAGCGAACCGGCATGGAGCGAAGACCCACGGCGCTGTTGGCCCCGGTCATCACCAGCACCCCGCCGCGGAACTCCTTGGCGAGGATGGTGTTCCCCGAATCCCGGCTACGGGCTGGCGCGATCAATTCCGCGAGGACCCCGGACTCCTCGATCAGCGGGTCGATGCGCTGCTTGGAGTTGCGCTTCGCCATGTCGACCGTTGGCCAGACCGCCATCATCGGTCCCGGGGCGTGGTGGATCACGTAGCCGATCCAGTTGGAGCCCATCTCGGTCGCCCCCAGCTGCGCGCCCTTCATGAACACCACCCGCTCCACCGGTGAGGTGGGCGAGAGGCAGTCCATGATGGCTTTCAGGTAGGGCGTCCGGCTGGTCCGCCATCGCCCCGGCTCGGCGGAGGCCTTGCTCGAGAGCATCCGATGCCGATCCGACCACTCCGAGACTGTGAGAAGCGGATCGGGCGTGAGCCCCTCGCGCCAGGCGCGCTCGATCTCGATCGCACCCTCGTAATCCACATCCACCATCAATCCACCCGCGGCCGCATGTCACCGAGCTCCTGCAGGTGCTCGCGCACGGCCGCCTCTAACGCCACGTGCATGGCATGCGCGTCGACCGCGAGCCGGGCGGCCATTTGTGCCGAGATCCGCGCCGGCCAATTGAGCCAGGCGTCTCGCTCGGACCGGGCGAGCTTGAAGACGTGGGCGATCGCCTGAGATCGATCGACCAGCTCCCCCTTGAGCCGAGCGAGGCGCACCTTGTTCGTCTGCGCCTTCACGACCTCATTCACCGTCCGGGCCTGCAGGAGCGAGGTCCCCCCTGCCGGCAGCGCCGTGGGTGCATCGCCCGACGTGTCCGGCACTGCGGCCCGAGCCGCCGTCTTGTTCGGCCCGACCTTCGGCGGCTCCGTGTTGCGCGACCAGTCCCGATCAGCGCGTTCGGGATCGATGGTGCCGTCCGGCTCGGAGGTAATGCGACCGGCGCGAATCGCCTTGTGAACCGCCGTATCGGTGACCCCGCGGTGCCTGGCATAAGCGCGAATCGAGATCCCCATCGGAGCCTTCAATCCTCTTGCAGATTCAGCTTGTCTTCCATCGAGAGAAGCGCGTTCATACGTTCGACTTCAATCACCTCCCCCGGAAACGCCCATGAACATCATCGAAACCCTGCTGACCCAGATCGCCCAAACCCACCTCGGGATCCAGACCCTGGAGACCCGCAACTCGGACAGCCTGGACTTCCACGATGTCGCGGTCTGGAGCCTGCGCGAGGCCCTGGCGGCTGCTTACAAGGCCGGTGCGGAACAGGGGGTGCCCACCCACAAGGCCGCGAAAACGCGTCGCGCGGGCACGCAAAGGACATCGTCGAAATGAAGCAGAAAGCGCTTGGCTTCCATCGGAAGGAGCGCGTTCATCACGTCACACCATCAACCACCACCAAGGAGTCGCACATGAGCAAGACCGACCTGAGTCCCGCCCAACACGCCATCCTCGCCTCTGCCATCCAGAACACCGGCGGCAAGATCGAGTGGTTCCCGGACAACATCAAAGGCGGCGCCCGGAAGAAAGTCCTGGAAGGGCTCTTCAATCGCGCCCTTATCACCACCGACGGCACCGACTGGTTCGCGGCCGCCGAGGGCTACGACGCCCTGGGCTGCCCGCGCCCCGCGCTGGCCCCTGTTGCCGCCACCTCCAGTGAAACCGCCAACGAAGCGCCTCCCGTCGCGGCGCAGCGGCAAGAACATGGCACCCGCCCGACTCCGCACGCGCGAGAACAGCAAGCAGGCGGCCATCATCAAGATGCTGCAGCGCGCCAAGGGAGCCACGATCTCGCAGATCTGCGAGGCCACCGGCTGGCAGGCGCACACGGTGCGCGGCGCCTTTGCCGGGGCGCTCAAGAAGAAGCTCGGCCTCAACATCGTCTCAGAGAAAGTCGAAGGCCGGGAGCGGGTCTACCGGATCGGCGCATAGCGGGGTACGAGTGCCAAGCCTTTCCCAACCCGCGATGCGCTACCCCGACTCCACACCCACCGTCTTCACCGGCGCCAAACAGTTTGTCGAGACGCAGGGGATGGCGGTGTGGCTGGAGCTTTGCGACACGGTGATGCCAGATGAATGGTTCAAAGTGACTGACGTTGCCGGTCAACTTGAGACCCTGCGCGGCTACCAACGCCCCGAGCGTTACCTGCGGGCGGTCCTCAAGGCCGTGCTTGCCGACTACCAGGAGCGCACCGAGGAATACGACGGCCGAGTCCCGGTGCGCCTTCGGGGCCGGAACCTGGACGTCGTAAGCATCTAAGTTCCCGCTCGATCGCCTCGAAAGCGCTTGGCTTCCTGATTGAACAGCGCGTTCATGTGTTCATCGACACGACGACACCAACGGAGCCCACGATGACGACCACCACACAGATCCCCGCCACCCAAAACGAAGCGTGGGGCTTTTGGGGAACGATGACCGAAAACGCCGCCGCCGCGTGGCCCATGGCCATGACCGCGATTGCGGAGGCCACGGGCCAGCCCCCGGACGCGGTTCGAGCCTTCCTCGACAGCCGCCACGGACGCCACTTTGCGGATGACGTCCTGAACCAGATGCACGCCGGTCTCGCCCTGGCGGATGCGGTCCGCGCCGCCACCCAGCAGTGGATGGGCTGGAAGATCGGGCGCCAGACCTGCAAGCAGTACGGCATCCCCCGCGGGTTGCCCTACCTCACGGGCTTCGTGATCCACTGCGAGATCATCGAGGAAGAACTGGCCGCTTAACCAGCGCATTCGCGCGAATTCCCTGCGCAGTCGAAGCGGTCATTCAACTGCGTTCCGCCAAATGGCGCTAACGGCCAGAAGCGGACGCGAAGGCGTCAGCCGATAGATCGATTGAACTCGTTAGCTGCCGCGCCTATCCGGGGGTGACGGCTCTTTGAAAGGCCCGGCACTCGGCTGTAAGGGCGAGCAGGTTGGGATCGCGCTCGCGAGCCTTAGGCAGGAGCAGCGTGATCTTCTGGCTGCTGCGGTACTTCGGGTCGAGCGGGATCAGCTGCACGTTCGAGGTGAACATGGCCACTCGGTTGGGGAGCAAGGCGTAGCCGGCGCCCTGGGCCACCAGGTTGGCGAGCGAAAAGAGGTTGCTCGCCCGCATCGCGATGTTGGGGACGAAGCCGGCTCGCTCGAAGGTCTGCTGCTGGACTTGGCCGGCGAGGAAGTCCTCCCGGGAAGCCACGAAGCGCTCGTTCATCGCGTCGGCCAGGTCGATCGTCCTGCGCTTGGCGTAGCGCGATCCGAGAGGTGCGGCGAAGGAGACCTCATCCTCGAAGAGCGTGAGCGCGGTCAACTCGGAGTCGGTCGATTCCACGGCCATCACCACGATCAGCGCGTCGAGCTGGTCGTCCTTCAGCTTTTGTATGAGCTCCCGGGTCGAGCCAACGGTGAGGTCGACGTCCAGCTGCGAGCGCCGGCTCTTGAGACCGTAAAGGAGCTGCGGGATGGGGCGGACGGTGAGCGAGTACGAGCAGCCAATCTTGATCCGGTTGGCGCCGAACCCGGCGCTCTCCCGCGCCTTTCGCACCCCCTCCTCGCATTCGCGCACCGCCCGCGAGGCGTACTCAGCGAACACGTGCGCCGTGGGTAGCGGGATAAGGGCTCGACCATCGCGTTTGAAAAGCGGGCAGCGAAGGCCCTCCTGCAGCGAGTGGAGCGACCGATGAACGCTCACGGTGCTCTGGTCCAGGGCCTCGGCAACCTTGGCCATGTTGCCGAGCCGCATGAACTCGAGGAACACCTCGAGCTTCTTCAGCGTCACCTCCTCGTCGATCGCCATTCGTTAATCCTACATTAACGAACGACCCCCGTGCTTAATTGTTGTACCTCTTATGGATCAGTAACTTGGCGGTAATTAAGGAGGAGCACATGAAAGTCAGAACCCTCGCACTCGCAGTCGCTACCCTCGCCGCTCCGTACGCAGCGGCGCAGACCGCGAACCCCGTGACCCTGTACGGCCGGGTCTACCTCAACCTCGAGTCGGTGGAGGCCAAGGGCGGCACCGCGTCCCTGCCGCAGCGCACGCGCGTCCAGGACCGGTCGTCGCTTTTCGGAATCCGCGGCACTGAAGACCTCGGTGGCGGGCTCAAGGCCTTCTTCCAGCTCGAGAGCACGTTCCTCGCCGACCAACTCGGCAGCGCTTTCGCCAACCGCAATAGCGGCGTGGGCCTCCAGGGCAATTTCGGTAGCGTGCTCATCGGCCGCTGGGATACCCCGATGAAGTTCGTGAGCGTCCAGGTCGACCCCTTCGGCGACATCGGCCTCGGGGACATCACGGCAGCGGCGCTCGGCCGTATCGGCACCAACGGCTCCGGCGGCAACTTCAACCAGCGCATGAACAACACCGTGCAGTGGTGGTCGCCCAACTGGGCGGGCTTCTCGGGGCGCCTCATGTACGTGGCCAACGAACCCAAGTCTGCCACCGCCAACCCGACGGCGTACGGCGGCTCGGTGAGCTACGCGAAGGGCAACGTCCTCCTCTCTTACGCCTACGAGGAACATCGCGACGCCGCGGGCACGCCCACCGGCACCGCGAGCCCCGGCCTGCGCGAGACGGGCAACGTGCTCGCCGGCCGCGTCGCCTTCGGCCCCGCGCGCCTCATGGCCCAGTACGGCGTCTATGAGCGCGACGGCCCCGCCACAGTGGCGACGAAGAAGAACGTCGGCTACATGGTGGCCGCCGACGCGACCTTCGGGAAGAACGTGGTCATCGTCTCGTACCAGCGTTCCCAGGACGGCGGCCTCGCCACGGCCGCCGCGCAACCCGACTGCAAGGTGTACTCCATCGGCTATCGCTACGACTTCTCGCGCCGCACGTCCTTCGTCGCGGAAGTCGCGAAGGTCGACAACAACAACTTCTCCGCCTGCAACTTCGGCCACGGCCCGCTGGCGGGCCTCACGAATGGCCAGGACCCGCAGGGCATGGGCATCGGCCTGCGGCACGTTTTCTGATCGCGTTTCGTCATCCCGGGCGTGGCAGTTGCCACCACGGCCCGGGATCCAAGTTCACCTACCACTCGAGAGAATCATGAGCGACGCCAACACAGTCATGGCCGATTACGAGGAGTACAAGCAGGCGGGACGCATCTGGGGCCAGGTGCCGAAGGAGCGCATCAAGAAGATCAAGTTCCCGCGCACGAGCGACGCGATCAAGCAGCGCTACCTGGCGCTCCCGGACCTCACGACCAGCGTCTCCGACCTGCTCGACAGCTATGGCATCCACGGCACGGTCGCGGCCTCGTTCGTGGCGCCGCTGCAGGAAGGCAAGAAGATCGTCGGCAACGCGGTGACGCTGCGCTCGGTGCCGGTGCAGAAGACGCCGACACAGGGCTCGATCGACAAGGATCCGATCAAGATGTCGACGCGTGAGGTCTACTACATGGGCGAGCCGGGCGACGTGCTCGTGGCCGACTACGGCGGGAACACGGACACGTCCAACATGGGCGGCCAGTCGTGCTTGGTAGCGCAATCCAACGGGTTCGTGGGCTCGATCGTGAACGGCGCCGTGCGCGACCTGCCGGCGATTCGCGAGATCGGCTATCCCGTATGGGCGAAGGGTGTCACGCCGATCACCGGCAAGTTCCGCATCGAGGCGATCGAGATCAATGGTCCCGTGACCGTGCACAACATCGTGGTCTACCCGGGCGACCTGATGGTGGCCGACGACTCGGGCATCTGCGTGGTTCCCGCCGACCTGGTCGAGAAGCTGATCGACGAGGCCGAGCGGATCGGGCAGGCTGAGGACGTGATGCGCGACCTCATCAAGCGCAAGGCGCCGATCAGCGAGCTGCGCCCCCTCTTCCGCAAGCGTTACGACTGATCGAGGCCGACATGAAACGCACACTCATTGCCTTGCTGGCAACCGCAGGCGTCCTGAGCGCGCAGGACGCGGCGTCCTTTCCCACGGCTCCGATCAAGTTGATCGTCCCGTTCTCGGCCGGAGGCGCGACCGACGCGATCGCGCGCTCCCTCGCCCAGAACATGCAGAAGGAGCTGGGGAAGCCGGTGGTGGTGGACAACCGCCCGGGCGCCGCCGGAATCATCGGCGTCACCGGGGCGATCGCCTCCCCTGCCGACGGCCACACGATCCTGCTGGGCAGCAACGGGCCCATCTCGATCAACCCGGCGCTCTACCCCAAGCTCGCCTACAACCCGACCAAGGACCTGGTGCCGGTCGCGGGCATCGCGAAGGTGCCGTTCGTGGTCGTGGCCGGGACCAAGTTCGCGCCGAAGAACATCCAGGAGCTGGTGGCGCAGGCGAAGAAGGAGCCCGGGAAGATGAACTACGCCTCGTCGGGCGTCGGCACGACCGCGCACCTGGTCGCCGAGATCATCCAAGCGCGTTCGGGCACGGAGTTCACGCACGTTCCTTATAAGGGTGCGGCCCCCGCGCTCACCGACGTGATCGGCGGATCGGTGGACTTCATGGTCGGCGACGTCAGCACGGTTACACCGATGCTGAAGGGCGGGAAGGCCAAGGCGCTGGCGGTGACGGGAGCAAAGCGCGTCCCGTCGCTTCCGAACGTGCCCACGATGGACGAGAGCGGCCTTAAGGGGTTCGAGGCGTCGGGCTGGTTCGGCGTGTTCGCGCCGGCCAAGACACCGCCGGCGGTGATCGCCGCGCTAGCGAAGGCCATTCAAGCAGCCCAGCAGCAGCCCGACCTGAAGGAACGCGTGAGCTCGCTGGGCGGCGACGTGATGCCGCTCGTCGGTGCGGAATTCCAGGCGTTCCTCAAGGCCGAGTCCGAGAAGTGGGCCGGGATCATCAAATCCAACAAGATCACGGCCGAATCGCCGTGACCCTGAGGCCCGCCTCGGGTCGGAAGCGTCCTTCGTCAATCGGCCAGGAGCGACCGAGGCACGGGAATCGTTGCCGGAGGCAACGAAATAAACCTTTGCATGCGGCAATGAGTTGGAAACCGCACGGCAGCATCGTCCGCTTCGGGTCGGTCCAGGACTGCCTTGGCCAACCCAGAACATTCCAGAGCGGACCAACGCTCCCCCTTGAGCCGAGTCCGGCCAAGGGCAGTCATCGGACCCCGCCCTTGAGCGGGGTCCGAGGCGTCTAGTCGATCTTCACGTTCGCCTTCTTCGCAAGCACCGCGTACTTTTCCGTGTCGCTCTTGATGGTCGCGGCCATCTCCGTGGGCGAGTTCCCGATGGGTTGGGCACCGATTTCCGCAAAGCGCTTCTGGATGTCCGGCAGCTTGAGGATGCGCACGATCTCTGCATTCAGCTTGCCGACAATCTCCTTCGGCGTCGCCGCGGGCGCGAGCACGCCGAACCACGTGCCCTGGTCGAAACCAGCCAGGCCACTTTCGGCAAGGGTGGGAACATCAGGAAGAGCGGGGCTGCGCGCCGCCGTCGTCACCGCCAAGGGCCGCAGCTTGCCGGCCTTGATCTGAGGCAACACGGGCGTAATCGTGTCGAAGCTCATCGACACCTGCCCGGCGATGAGGTCCGACGTCAACGGTCCGCTGCCCTTGTACGGGATGTGCAGCATGTCCACGCCGGTGAGCGCGCTGAACTGCTCGCCAATGAGGTGCTGCGCCGTTCCCTGCCCGTTCGATCCATAGCTGAGCTTTCCCGGGTTCGCCTTTCCGTAGGCCACAAGTTCCTTGACGCTCTTCGCCGGCACGCCGGGATTCACGCAAAGGATGTTTGGGACCATCGCCACGATTGTCACTGGAGCGAGGTCCTTCTGGAAGTCGTAAGGAAGCTTCGCGTAGATGCTCGTGGCGATCGTATGGTGCACCGCCCCCATGAGCAGCGTGTACCCGTCGGCGGGGGCCTTGGCAACTTGAGCGGCGCCGATTGTGGCGCCCGCTCCGGGCCTGTTGTCGACGATGACCGACTGGCCCCAGCTCTCGCCCAGCTTCTGGGCGATCGACCGCGCGAGGACATCCGTCGTGCCCCCTGGCGGAAAAGGAACGACCAGCGTGATGGTCTTTGCCGGATACGCCTGCGCATGCGCAACCGGAATGGCGAGGGTGACAACAAGGCCCACGAGGGCCACTGCGATGTTGCGAGCCATGCTTTTCATTTCTCCTCCGGAGATAGGTTGGAAAGTGGGCGGCGCGCGCGTGCCTTCTTCGAGGAAGCCATCACGACAGGCCGAGATACCAGTTCAGGTAGGGCACTCCCAGCGCTAGCAGCGCCGCGAGAAAGATGAATCCGAAAATGGCGCCCAATCGCCAGAAGTCGCTTCGCTTGATGTAGTCGCTGCCGAAGTAGATGACGCTGGGGCCGCTGGCGTAGGGAGTCAGCAGGCAACTCAGGCCGGACGTGTAGCAAAGCAGCATCGCGACCAGCATGAGCGGCATGTTCGGCACCGTGGCGACCGCAGCCAGGAAGACCGGCATCAATGCCGTGGCATGGGCCGTGAGGCTGGCGAACATGTAGTGGACCAGGAAATACACCGCCACCATGGCGATCACGATCCCCATGACCGGCAGGCCCTCGAGCATCGCCGAGGTGGAACCGGCAAACCACTTCAGGAAGCCGACCTTGTTCAGGCCATCGGCAAGCGCGACCAGCGTGCCGAACCAGATCAGCATGTTCCAGGCCTGCTTGTATTCGAGCACGTCTTCCCAGTCGATGACGCGGGTGAGCAGCATGGCGACGAAGACGACGATGGCAACCATCGTCGCATTGATCCACTTGTCGGCGAAGATCCACAGGAGCAGCGCCGCGATCGCGAGCGCCGCCATCAGCAGTTCCTTGCCAGTGATCCGCCCCATCTTGACCAGCGCATCACCGGCCCACGTGTCCGCTCCTTCGCTCGACTTGATCTCGGGCGGATACAGCCAATAGCTGAGTAGCGGAACCATGAGGAACAGCAGGACTCCCAGCGGAGCGATCCCGAGGAACCAGTCGCGCCAGGAGATGTTCAGCTTGAGTGTCTTCGCGACCAGTTCCAGCCCCAGTAGATTGGGCGCGTTGGCAGTCAGGAACATGGTGCTGGTGACGGCGCAGGCCGCGAGCCCCGTCCACATCAGGTACGCGCCCATCTTGCGCGCGCTCTCGCCCGGGTGGGAGTCGAAGAGCGCCGGGATGTTCTTGACGATCGGGAAGATCGTGCCGCCGCTGCGCGCGGTGTTCGACGGCATGAAGGGCGCGAGGAACAGGTCCGACAAGGCCACTGCGTAGCCCAGGCCCAGGGTCTTCTTCCCGAGCAGCTTCACGAGGTTCAGCGCGATGCGCTTGCCCAGCCCGCTCTTCTCGTATCCCAGACCGAAGATGTAGGCCACGAAGATCAGCCAGATCACGTTGTTGGAGAACCCGGACAGCGCCCACTTGATCGATTCGGAGGGCTTGCCGCTGATGAGGTTGAGCATTGCCGCCACGGACACGCCAAGCAGGCCGATGACGGAGCCCGGGATCGGCTCCGTGATGAGCGCCACAATGACGGTGGCGAACAGCGCGAAGTAGTACCAGGCGGTCGGGGCGAGTCCCGCTGGCACGGGAATCAGGATCAGAACCGCCCATACCGCCAGGGGAATCAGGATGCTCGCGAATCGCTTCTTGTCCATGATCGGTGCCTATTTGATGAAGCCAATCTGGCCGTTGATCCGCTCGAGGATGGCTTCCTTCTTCGAATTGAACTGCGCCTTGTTCTTCTCGATCAGGTTGTTGCCCTTGGTGTCGATGGAGATGATCAGGGGTCCGAATTCCTTGACCCGGTTCACCCACAGGGTTTCGGGCATGCCGAGGTCCTGCCATTCGGCGGCCTCGATCTCCTCGACCTGCGTGGCGGCCAGCACGGCGCAGCCGCCGGGAAAGATGGCGTGCACGGCGCCGTACTGCTTGCAGCCTTCCACGGTCTCCGGTCCCATGCCACCCTTGCCGATGATCAGCTTCACGCCGGTCTGCGCGATGAAGTCCTTCTCGAACTTCTCCATGCGCATGCTGGTCGTCGGGCCGATGGACACCATCTCGAACTTGCCGTCGTCCTTCTTCCGGACGATGGGGCCGGCGTGGAAGATGGCGCCGCCGCGGACATCCACGGGCAACTCGCGCTTCTGTTCGATCAGGCGCCGATGCGCGACGTCGCGGCAGGTGACGAGGTGGCCGGTCAGGTAGACGACGTCGCCCACGTTCAGGTCGGCCAGGTCTTCGTCCTTGATGGGCGTGGTGAGTATTTTCTTGTTCACAGCACTGCTCCCTTGTGCGAGACGATGTCGTAGCGGCCATCGGCGTGCAGGCGGATGCGGCCGCGCCGGTGGGACCAGCAGCCGGTGGACACGGCCACGCCGATCGTCGAGGGGTGGCGCGCGGACGACTCGATGTTCACGCCCATCACGCTCGCGCTGCCGGTCAGGCCCTGCGGGCCGATTCCCAACTCGTTCAGCCCTTCTTCGAGAAGTGTTTCCATCTTGGCCGCGCCAGGGTCCGCATGATGCGAAGCCACGGAGCGCATCAGCGCCTTCTTCGACAGGCGGGCCGCCGTTTCGACGGCCGTGGACACGCCGACGCCGACCAGGAGCGGTGGGCACGCGTTGACGCCGCGGGCCGTGATCACATCGAACACGAACTTGGCCACGCCTTCGTAGCCTTCCCCGGGCATCAGCACCTTAGCCGACCCCGGCAACGTGCAGCCACCGCCGGCCATGTATACGTCGATGGTCACGCCGTCGTCCTTCGGGACGATTTCCCAGTCGAGCCAGGGAGCCTTGGTGCCGGTATTGGTGCCGGTGTTCTTCTCGACAAACGTCTCCACGGCGTTGTGCCGAAGCGGCGAATTGCGCGTGGCTTCAAGCGTTGCATTGCGCAGGACATCCTCGAGCTCGCCCAGCAGCGGGAACTTCGCGCCGGCGGTGATGAAGTACTGGATGACGCCGGTGTCCTGGCAGCTCGGGCGATCGAGCTTGCTGGCCGCGTCCTGGTTCTCCGCCATCGAAAGGTAGATCGCCTTGGCGAGCGGCTTCGTTTCCTTCGCGCGAAGCTCCGCCAGCTTCGACTCCACGTCGGTGGGTAGGTGTTTGCCGATGTAGGCGGTGAACTTCGCCATCGTGTCGGTGAGGTTTCGGACAGCTGCCTGGTTTTCCACTAGCGACCTCCTCTTGGGGATAGAAGGATGCTAGCGCGTTCCCTGGGAGATATAATCATCCATCAGGCAAGCTATTTGTGCCATTTAGGAAACAATCAAAATGCGGACGGATCTTGCGTTCTTCTCGACGTTGGTCAAGAGCGGAAGCCTGACCGCTGCGGCCAGGGAGTTCGATGTCACGCCATCGGCCGTGAGCAAATGGCTCGCGCAACTCGAGTCCCGTCTAGGCGTGAGGCTGATCGCGCGCAACACCCGCCGCATCAGCCTGACGAACGAGGGCGAGGTCTACCTGACCGAAGGCCGGCGGATCTTGGCCGAGATTGATGACCTCGAGAGAACCATCGCGAGCAGCAAAGCGGCGCCCGTTGGCCTTCTGAGAGTGAATGCGACGCTGGGCTTCGGGCGCAGTTTCATCGCGCCGGCCATCTCGAAGTTCTCGGCGCAATACCCGCACCTGGAGATCCAGCTTCTCCTGACCTCCCGCCCGCTGAGCCTTGCCGAAGGGGCGGCCGACATCGGCATTCGCTTCGGCGAGCCTCCCGACGCCCGCGTGACGGCTCGCAAGATCGCAAACCATCGACGCCGGATCTTCGCTTCACCCAGCTATCTCAAGGAACGCGGCCGGCCCCAGGTGCCGCACGACCTCACGCATCACAACTGCCTCATCGTGCGACAGGACGACGTAGCGTACGGGCAATGGCACTTCACCAAGGGGCGGAAGTCCGAGACGATCAAAGTCCGCGGGAACCTCAGCAGCAACGACGGCGCGGCGGTCCTGGTCTGGGCGTTGAAGGGGCGGGGAATCCTGATGCGCTCTGAGTGGGATGCGGCGCCATTCGTTCGAAGTGGGCAACTGGAAGTGCTGCTGGACGAATATGGGCTACCGCCGGCCGACATCTATGCCCTGTATCCGCAGAAGCAGAACCTCGCCGCGAAGGTGCGCGTGTTCGTCGAATTCCTGGTGGCGCACTTTGGGCAAGGGTCGGGGAAGGAGCGAATTCAGTGGTGACCCCGATCTCGCCTCGATCGCATTCCTGAAGGCACGAGCGGGCAGGCGAGCGAATCCGTTCGGCAGCAATTTGTGACTAGTCCGGAGTTACGGTGCTGCGTGGCCTTAATCATCAACCTGTGTGCATGCAGTCGGCGTCCAGTGGAAGCCTGGAACTTCCGTTTTGGGTCGATCGTGACCGCTCACGATCTGCCTTTGAATAACTGCTTTCAGGCGCATCTGCGCACCGGCCATTCGCGATGCACGAGCTTCTCTGTCCAGCCCCTCAGCGCTGGCCGAACTCGTCGACAAATTTAGGTCTGCGCGGGTTGCCGGGCAGCCTGGCGAGTCCGCAGTACCTCGAAGCCCCGGCGCAGCAAGTAGCTGCGCACGAGGGACACAGCCGTGAAGATCAACCCGATCCAGAGATTCTGCGAAACAGTCGGGTGCATGCCGAAGAGCGGGAACACCAGGATCTGGGCAATGACTGCCACCACGAAGCCGACAATCACGTTGGCGATTGATTCCATCAGGGACATCCAACGGGTCTGCATCAAGGCGATTCTTCCGAGGGCCGAGACTTGCCGTCGCCAGTGAGACTATCAAATGCCGCGCCATCGCTCTCCCGAGTAGCCTGCTTTCCAGACCATTCCTGCCACCGGCGCACGATTACATCGACGTACTGCGGATCGAGTTCGATCAGCGCCGCCCGCCGTTGCGCCTTCTCTGCCGTAATGAGGGTGGTGCCGGATCCGCCAAAGGGATCGAGCACGAGTTGCCCTGGCCGGCTTGAGTTCCGGACGGCACGCTCGACCAGCTCGACCGGCTTCATGGTCGGGTGCAGGTCGTTCTTCTGCGGCTTCTTGATCTGCCACACGTCGCCCTGGTCCCGGTCGCCGCACCAATGGCGCTGGGATCCGTCCGGCCAGCCGTAGAGGATCGGTTCGTACTGGCGCTGGTAGTCGGCGCGACCCATGGTGAAGGTGTTCTTGGCCCAGATGATGAAGGTGGACCAATGGCCGCCCGCGGCGCGAAAGGCTGCCTGCAGGACGTCCAGCTCACTGGAGGACATCGCGACGTACACGGCGCCCTGGCAGCGGGCGAGCATCGGCGTCAGTGCCGCCAGGATGAAGTCGTAGAACCCATCCCCCAGGTTGTCGTTCAGGATCGCGCGATCCTTGCCGCGCATCTTGTCCTTGGCCGAGTTGGCGTAGTTCACGTTGTAGGGCGGATCCGTGAACACCATGTCCACCAGCCCGTCTCCGAGCAGCTTCTGGTACGACTCGGCCAATGTGGCATCGCCGCATAGCAACCGGTGCTGGCCCATGACCCAGATGTCGCCGGGGCGGGAGATCGGATTCTCCGTGAGCTCGGGAACGGCATCGTCGTCGGTGTCGCCACTTCTGGCACCGTTCTCATCTGCCAGGAGTTCGGCCAGTGCATCGGCATCGAAGCCGGTGAGCGCGAGATCGACGTCCTCATCCTGCAGGGCAGCGAGTTCCGTCCGAAGCACGTCGTCGTCCCAGCCCGCGTTCTCCGCGATCCGGTTGTCGGCAATGACCAACGCGCGGCGCTGCGTCGGCGTCAGGTGATCCAGCACGACCACCGGCACCGTCGAGAGTCCCAGCTTCTGCGCGGCGGCGAGCCTTCCGTGGCCGGCGACAATCACACCATCGGCCCCGGCGAGGATCGGGTTTGTGAAACCGAACTCGGCGATCGAGGCCGCGATCTGCGCGACCTGGTCCTCCGAGTGGGTGCGTGCGTTGCGACCGTAGGGGAGCAGTTTGGCCGTCGGCCACCGCTCGATCTTGTCGGCTAGCCAGGATGAGGTCATGCCGCGGCCTCCGTGAGGTAGAGCCGCTCCCTGCGGACCTCCTCAAACAACTGTCCGGTAGCCACCAGCGTCACCGGTTGGCCAGGGTAGTTCTGCTGAAAGCGCTTGATGGCGACGTCCACGTACTCGGGCGCGATCTCGACCGAACGGCAGGCGCGCCCCTTTCGCTCGGCCGCCAACATCGTCGTGCCGCTTCCGCCGAAGGGTTCGAATACGATGTCGCCCTTGGCCGAATAGGCCTCGATCACGAATTCGGGCAGCGCCACCGGAAACACGGCCGGGTGGTCGATGTCCTGGCCGATCCTGCCTTTGTGGCGCATGACGCGGATGACGGAATCCGGGATCCGGGTCTCCTGCGTGGGCAGGCCCGCGTGGGTCCAGCCGCCGACGTCCCCGGCCTTGCTCCGCATGGCAGTGGAGGAACCATCTGCTCGTAGGTGCGAGTCCTGGCCGGCGTGCTTACAGGGGACGATCTTGTTGGGCTTGCGGCTCTGGCGGTTGAAGTGGAAGACGAACTCGAAGCTCGGCGCCAACCGACCCGCCCAGTCGCCGGGCATCCCGGGCCCCTGGTCCCACACGTACCAAGCGAAGCGCCGCCAGCCTTGGGTCCGCATCCACTCGAGCCACGCATCCCAATACGGGATGTACTCGTTGTCCCGATGGATGAGCCCCAGGTTCACGAGCACCTGGCCATCCTCAGCTATCGGGACCCGAGCGAACACGCCACGCATTAGGCCGTCCCAATCGGCGATGCCGCCGCTGGTGTAGTCGCGCTGGTTCCCGTAGGGCGGGGAGGTAAAGCAGAGGCGCGCCTGCGAGCCCTCCATCAGCGCCGCGACCACGGCGGCGTCACTGGCATCGCCACAGATCAGGCGATGGGCCCCGAGGAGCCATACGTCGCCCGGCCGGGAGACTGGCACCGCTGGGGCCTCGGGCACTTCATCGGCCGCGTCCGGTCCGTCGGCGTCGTTCTCTTGGTCGCCTCCTCGGTCAGCATCGTCTGCCAGCAGGGCCTCGATCTCGGTGGCGTCGAATCCAGTGAGCGCCAGGTCGTAACCCGCCTCCGTGAGTTCCGCCAGCTCTAAGGCCAGCAGCTCGTCGTTCCAGCCGGCGTCAAGCGCCAGGCGATTGTCCGCGATGATGTAGGCGCGCTTCTGCGTGGGCGAGAGGTGCGCAAGCTCAATCACCGGCACCTCGGCAAGGCCCAGCTTTCGCGCGGCCGCGAGTCGTCCGTGGCCCGCGATGATTCCGTTTGCGCCATCCACCAGGACGGGCGAGGTCCAGCCGTACTCGACGATGCTGGCCGCAATCTTCGCGACTTGCTCTTCGCTATGGGTGCGCGGATTGCGAGCGTATGGGATCAGCGTCTCGACCTTCCGGTATTCGACGTTAAGCATGCGTGTGAGCGATCGCCTGTGGAATTGGGTTGCTATCCAGTTTTTGCACTGGCGCGACGATTTGCGCTACGGTCTCGGCAGATGCCACTTTGGCAGCCGCCTTGAGGGGTCACGCTGTGAGTGCGACTTACCAGGACCGACTGAAAGATCACCTCTCCCAGTACAAGGTCAGCAAGCTTGGGATTACGGCCAACGGCATCTGGACACGAAACAAGCAGGCCTACAGTCACATCCTTCCGGCCGCGCGAAAGTTCGAAAACTTTCTCGGAGCCTTCCGCGAGGAACTCCGATCCCTGGTTGAGGAAAGCGACGAGATCACCCTCCACAGGGACTTCCACCATCTGAACTCGTCACAGGCGATGTGCCTGAATCTCTTCTTCCCGCTGGCTGCCGACGAGGAGAAGGAAGACCCTGACTGACGCGCTCGGCGGCGCCCCGACATGGCGCGTGGCAAATCCTGGTCGTTCGAGAAAGTCCTCGACGAGGAAGAGAACACCAACTTCGACTTCCTCTATCGAACCGGCATCGGCGCCACCGCTTTCTTTGAGATCAAGCTATCGGAGAGCGGCTTCGGTACGGCCAAGAACGATGAACGACACCGTGGAAAGCTCGCTAAAATCTACGAGCCTCGACTTAGAGAGCGCGTCGATCCCGCGCTGCTCGAAGAGAAGAAGTTCTTCTCAACCTACCAGCTTTGCCGGAACTTCTCGTACCTGCAGCGCCCCGGAGATCAGCTCTTCATCGTATTTCCGAAGGCGAACAAGGTACTGACCAAGGAGCTCGACGCGTTTCTTGAGCTGGTCAACGAGAAGTACCGCGGCCACGTGAAGGCGGTTCACCTTGAGGCTTTGGTACCGCGGATCTTGGACTTGTTGCCGGCAGACGCGACGCGCTTGCGGCAGCACTACCGTGACTTCGCCGCCAAGTACCTTCCCCCGTCGTAAACCCAGGGGTGCAAACCGCAAACCTGCAAACCTAGGTTTGCACCCTGACGGTAGCGAAGCGCCGGGCTCGCGCCTCCCGCATGGCTCTTCGGCCAGGAAGGACCCGTGAATCGAACGCCGCAAATGAAAACGCCCGCAGGGCTCAACCTTGCGGGCGCATCTTTGCGAAGTAGCTGAATGCTATGCCTTCGATATTTACGCGTCAATCGCTTTTCGATGAATTGCAGCCGGCTCCTCACATCGATCATGCCGCGCAGCCAGCTCCCCCAATCACGACACTCCGCGCAACAAGGCTTTGAGATCCTTCATGAGGAGAAACAGATGCATCGGGTCGGTCGGACTGGGCTCAAACTCCCATTGCAGGTACCACTTGCGGGCGTCTTCGTCCTTGGCGTGCACCAGTAGCGCGCGAATGCCGGCGATGTCGGCCGCCTGCGCCGTCCGCTTTAGCGCGTCCTTCAGCAATGCCTTGCCGAGTCCGACACGCTGGTGATCCCGATTCACCGCAAGCCGGGCCAGGATCATCACGGGCACCGGATGCTGCGGCATGCCCTTGGCTACTCTGGCCGCTGCCGCTGCGCGCTCGACACCCCCGACCACCAGGCTGTAGTAGCCAGCGACCACGCCGTCGCAGCAGCCCACGTAGGTCTGCGCGCTCTCCGACTGCTGGGCCGTCAGCGCATGGCGCTGCAGGAACTGGTTGAGCGCCGGATTGCCACAGTCAAAGGACTCGACGGAATCCAGCGAGGCGATCTTCCGGATCGCCTCGAAGCGCCGAGCGGTCAATCCAGTAACCCGCGCTCGGAGAGGAGCTTCCGAAGCTTCGGCTTCTTGGTGACCGGCCGGTCCAGTGCTGCCTGAAACTCGCGCCACTTGGCTGCTGGCAACTCGAAGCGCCGCCGGTCCGCCAAGGTCTGATTGGCCGCGGCGATGCCGGCATCCAGGAGAAACTCGCTCACGTTCTTGTGCGCAGTACGTGCAGCCTCCTGAAGCAGTTGCTTCACGGGCGAACTGGCGCGGACATCGATCCGCTCAGTCTTGGAGGGAGGGGCGGCACTCATGGGCGATCCCATTGACGATTGAGGGCCCATTATAGCGTCCGGACGTTGTCCTGACAATCGTTCTCGCCGCGCGCGTACCCGTAATGCACCGCCAGCACGGCGAGCGCCCCGACCAGAATGCCCTTCGCCTCGTACTGATTGAGCGGCCGACCGTTCCACCCCTCCAAGGCTGACCACTCCTTGACGCTGCGCCCGAGGCCAGCGACGTGCCAGACGGCGCAGCCGCCGGGGCTGTTGATGCCGCCGACCGCATCCAGGGCCTTCCCCAGACGCTTGCGGGCAAACGCACAACGCTCGGTCATGCTGTCCCGCCACGGGCCTCCACCCCGGATGCGATCCAGGGGCGGAGCGCCTGCAGGATTCATTTGGGCGTGGGCGAAGTTGCGGTTGAACTCCTGCCCGGCATCGTGCATCTCCTGCGTGATTGATCCGTTGCGCAGCATGGTGCCCAGCGTGTCGATGCACCGGAAGTGCTCGGTCCGGTAGGTGGTCCCCTCCTCGGCAAAGCTATTCCACTCGGCGAGCCGGCCGCCGGCGAGTTGGACTACCGTTCCGTGCGCCAGAGCCTGAGGCTCACGTGCTCGCTTCTTACCCATGGCGGCTGCCCTCCACAACGCCATGGGCCAGCGCCCACTGCAGGATCGCCAGCGCGTCCGCTTCGTTGTCGTCGCCCGGATCAAAGCCCCGCGCCCGCATCGCCGCGATGACGAGGTCCTTGCCGGCGTTGCCTTTGCCGGTGGCGTGCTTCTTGATCGTCGCAACCGGCACGCCGGCGTAGGCCACCCGGTTCGCTTCGCACCAGGCCGAGAGCTGGCCTAAGAACGCGCCGTAGGTGTGGGCGGCCGCCGTTCCCTTGTGCGCCCTCACCTCCTCGAAGTACACGATCGCCAGCGGCCCTGCGCTCACGTGAAGTTCGCCGAGCCAGGTGGTGAAGCGGAGCATCGACATTCCGCCACCCTCGAAGCGTCCTGGCTTGAAGCCATTTGTGCCGGAGGTCACGAGGCCATTGGGCTGACGCAGCGCCCAGCCGGTGTTCTGGCCGAGGTCGAGCGCAAGAACGGCGCCAGAGGCCGCTACGGATGTGGGATGAGGGGATGTAGCAGGTGATGACACAGACTCCTCCTGGGGGCGTTTAGGCGACCTGGAGGAGCACGTTCATCGCCGGGTCAGGGCTGATGCGGCTCCCTCATGTCCGACTGAATTCGGATCAGGGACTTTCTTCAATACTTCATTCCTTCAACCTAGTGGGTCTTGGCGTAGTCCTATAGAGAGATATTTCAATATTTCATTATTTCAATCTAGATACTTTATTTTTTTGATCTTTAGATTTTGGGCGCGCGCACGCGTGCGCGAGGATCTCTAGGGGGGGTCTGGATATATGTATATGAGAGACACTCCCCTTGAAGAAATGAAGAATTGAAGAATCCCCTCGCGCGCCCCTAACGCATTCATTTACAAGACCTTTATCCACTGGCTCGGTCGGCCCTTGTTTTGAAGCATCACCGTCTCGATGAGTCCGGCTTCTGCCAGCGTGCGCAGCACCCCATCGCGGCTGCGGTGGTCCATGAACTGCGTGCGGCGCGTGAACTCGCTCTTGGACATGCCGGCCTGGCCCGCGTCTCGCAGGATCTGCATCGCGCGCTTGTGGTGTGACTCGACCTGGTTCTCGGACACCCGGGCAGTTGCCTCCCGAATGGTGAGCTCCGCGCAATGCCGCGACAGCATGATCCCCCAGTGGGCATCGTGGTCTTCGATCCGGGGATCGACAGGATCGCGGGAGACAGCACGGATGAAGGCCAGCTTGGTCGCGTTCTCCTCGATCCTTGCGAGAATCGACGAGTACCCCGTGCCCCGAGACATTCGCAACTGAACCACCAGTTCCTGATCCAGCTGCCGGAAGGCGGATCTTGCCTGCGGCGTCATGGGCACGACCCGGGGTTCCACCAACACCTCGTCGATGGCCCCCACGTCGGTCAGGTTGCCGTTGAGCTTGCCGCCGCCGTCGTGGATGAGGAGTAGCCGGTCGATCAGATCCTGCGGCGGATCGATCGTGCCGAAGATGTCGTTGCTGTCCGGGAAATCGTCCTCGCTCTCCATGATCAGAAAGCGCGCAAGCGAGCCGTCAGCGACATTGGAGGCCTGCAGCGCCTGCCAGAAGTGCAGCGGCGTTGTGGTGCCGTAGATGCAGGCGCAGGGCTGGTGGATCGCCCGGTGCGCGTTGTTGTGCTGGGTGCTCGCGTACTCGACCCCGAAATAGGTCGTGCCGGCCGTCGTGTAGAGCTCGGTCATCAGGTCCAGGATCTCGCACACATAGCGCGGCGAGCGCTTTCGGTCGGCGGCGGCCGACAGGAACATCCCGAACTCGTCCAACTGGAAGAGGATCGCGGGCTGGCGCTGGATGGCTGTGAGGAACCCGGAACCGGAAGCGATCTTATTGCCCCCGAGGTATTGGAGAAGGTTTGCCTTCCGGAAGAGCTCGTTGATCACCACCCGACTGTGGTTCTTGCCCGCGCCGCTCTCGGCGATGCCGACGACGTACAGGTTCGACCGGATGTTGCTCTCGGTGCGGTACTTGCGCCCCATGAGCGCGCCCACGGCGCACAGGCTCGCGCCCAGCGCCAACACCGGCTGGGGCCGCTTCGCGGTCGAGGCCATCAGCGCCATCATGTCGGCGATCACGCCGCCCACGTTGTCCCAGCCAGCCGGCAGCGGCTTGGGGGGCGGCAGCGCGGCCGCGACATCCGGCTCCGTGGTGATGGGATCGCTCGTCTGCAGGGCCTCCAGCATCTGGCGAGCCGGGTGGTGCCCGTTCATGACGATCTCGCCATTGAGCTGGAGATCGGGTGCCGGCTCCCACCCCGCATCGAGTGCCAGCTTGTAGATCGTCCCGGCGCCGATGCGCTCGGGCTTGAAACTGCGCCAGGCCTTGGCGGTCGCCTTCACGTCGTTCTTCGTGGAGCTCGCCGACCACGCCTCGAAGAGCGGCCAGCCCGCATCGCCCAGCGCGCCCTTGATCGCCATGCCGATGCGGACCCAGCTGTCGTAGTCCACGTCGGCATTGGTGACGAACTTGAGCGCGTCCTGCACTGCCTCGAGGGTGCCCCGCTGCGCAGGCAGGCTCGCAAAATCGGTCACCCCTCGAAGACCCACTCCCAGGGTCTTGGGCCGCAGGTCCGGTGGGATCAGGAGGTACGCCTCCTTCGCGAACTCCCGCGCCTGCGGCTCGGTGATCGCCGGAAGCTCCTCCGGCTTCAAGTCGGCCAGCGTGTCTACGGGCCAGTCGTAGGGTTTGCCGGTGTCCGGATGAACGCCGTAGACAATGAACTGCTGCCCGAGGCCCAACACCTCGATGGGCGGGTACTTGAAGCCGCTGAAGGGCTGGACGGCGCGGTACACGAGGAGGCGCTTTGGCGCGTGCCCGATCCGCACGGCCGGGGTATCGCCGAGCATCTGCTTGGCCAGGGCCTCAATTTGCTTGGCGATGTCCGGGGAGTCCAGCACGTCGATGTCGATACCGATGACGCGCCCGGCGGCCACACCGATCCCGGCCTCGGGCCAGTCGGCCCAGACATCGACCTCGTGCTCCGTGGTATCGCGCTCGCAGTGCCGACTCCACTTCGGGTAGTCGTGCCAGGCGCCACGCCGGTACATGCCCGGCTTCTTGGAGCGGGGCTGGATCGGCAGGATCGGCCAACCGCGGTCCACCAGCGTGGCGCCCAACTGCGCCATGAAGTTCTTGCCGGTCATGGCCGGCATCAAAGCGGAGGATCGTCGGCGTAGGCCGCGCGCAGGCTGTCCTGGAAGGCGGTCACGATCGTGTCGACGAGCGTTGCCCACTCGGGACCGGTCCAGGTGGCGAGATCGGTCTTCCCGATCGCCTCCACGTATTCACCCCCCGTCACGGCGGCGGCGGCGAGCGCGGCCTCCTCGTGTTTGTTCGGATCGATCATGCCCTTCCACCTCGCAACCAAGTCCTGACAGCGCCGGGAGCAGAGCTTCACGCTCGGACCCTCGACGCGGATGAGCGCCGGCGCGAACCCGAATCCCCGGGCATCGCGCCGGCAGATGGCGCACAGCATCAGAACCGTGCGCCGACGATTTCCACGTAGCGACCGCTGGGGCGAACGGCGATAGCCGAGGGACTACGCAGCTGCCCGGCCACCGCAAGCGCCTCGTCGACCCGCCGCGGCAGCGGCACTCCGGGCGCCCGGTTCGCCCACCACGTCGCGGCCTTCTGCCGCGGAAAACCCTCGTGCTCGATGCAGACCCACTCCCGGTGGGCGTTCAACCCGCAGGTGTACTCCACGCGCAGGGAAGGCGGCTTCCCCGGTTTCTCGTGGCGGGAGTAGGTCACACGCTGGACCGGCACCCACTCGGGCTTGCCTGCCGAAACGACGTCCAGCTGGCTCGCGCGGGCTTCTAGCTTCACCATCGGCGGCGGGAACTGGTGGCCACAGTCCGGGCAGACCCGCACGGCCGCGTGGACGATGCTGTGGCAGTCCGGGCAGTCCTTGGTGGGCGCGACACCGTCCTCGCCCCCCTTCGGGCGCTTCGGCTTCACCATGTCGATCGGGCCGTGGCGCGCGATGTTGCCGGCGAAGTCGAGCACCAGGCAGTTCTCCTTGCCCGGAGCGATGCGGCAGCCCCGGCCGACGATCTGCACGTAGAGGCCCGCCGACTTGGTCGGGCGCAGCATCGCAATCAGGTCGACCGCCGGGGCGTTGAAGCCCGTGGTGAGCACGTTCGCGTTCGTGAGGCACCGGATGCGCCCGGCCTTGAAATCGTTGATGAAGGCCTCGCGCTGAGCACTCGGCGTATCCCCCACGATGGTCTCGCAGGTCACTCCCCTGGCACGGATGGCGTCCCGTACGTGATGCGCGTGACCGACGCCGGCGCAGAAGACGAGCCAGCTGCGGCGGTCGGCGCCGTAGACGAACACCTCGTCGAGCGCGCTCTGAGTGATGCTCGCCTTGTCGATGGCGGACTCCAGATCCTTCGCGATGAACTCGCCGCCGCGCGTGCCCACCCCGGAGACGTCGAGCTGGGTCGCCATGCGCTTGGAGATGAGCGGTGCGAGGTAGCCATCATCGATAAGCTCACGTACCGACGCCTCGTACGCGATGGCAGTGAAGATCGCGTCCTCGCCCTCGTTTAGCAGACCGGAATCGAGCCGGAATGGCGTCGCGGTGAGCCCGATCACCTTCATCGCCGGGTTCAGGCGCTTCAACCCATCGAGGAAGCGCCGGTACATGGTGTTGGACGTGCGCGGGATGAGGTGTGCCTCGTCGATCAGCACGAGATCACACTGCTGCACGTCGTAGACCCGCTTGTGGATGGACTGGATACCCGCGAAAAGGATCCTCGCGCGGATGTCCCTCTGCTTGAGGCCGGCGGAGTAGATGCCGGCAGGGGCCTCCGGCCAAAGCCTCATGAGTTCGGCGTGGTTCTGCTCGATCAGCTCCCTGACGTGGGTGACGATGAGGATCCGCTGGTCCGGGTAGGTCTTGAGCACCCCCTCGACGAAGGTCGCCATAACGAGCGACTTGCCGCCGGCGGTCGGGATCACCACCAGGGGGTTGCCGGTTTCGTCTTGGAAATAGTTGTAGATGCCGTTGATGGCGGCACTCTGGTACGGACGCAGGGTGAGGGTCATGGTGAAGTTCCTGAAATCGGAGTGACGTACTTTTTCATACCGGTGTCGCGCCAACGATTCCCATCCGCGAACACGTACTCGACCCAGTCCGGGCCCGCGTCGACCTGCTCGGCCGGCACCAGCGCGGGGAGGAACAGGTGCTGCGGACAGGCGGCCCGCTGGTCGGCTTCCGTGAGGGATCTTTGGTGCCGCTCGCAGGTCCAGCCGCCCTCCACGGGCGTAGCGTGCAGACAAGTGCGGCAGTTGACGGCGGGCTCGGCCTCACCGCGGCACACGCCAGCGTGGTCGCACCAGCGGCACTGGTACCAGGTGGGGTCCTCGCTGATCCGCGCCCCCGGCACCGCGGCGAAGATCACGCGGCGGGCTTTCTCAAGGAGCTTTTCGGCGAACGCGGGATCCGCGTCGACCCGTTCGACGTAAAGGTCGTCGTCGTCCTTGTTGACGGCGAGGTACATCGCCCGGGTGAGGCCGGCCAGGTGCATGTAGACCTGCATCTGGGCGAAGTGCTGCGGCTTGCTCTCGCGGACCTTCTTGGCAACCAGATCGGCGAAGCTCTTTGCCGCGTGGGTCTTAAACTCCAGTACGTGCCAGGTCTTCGGCGCCTCCAGCAGGTTGATCGCCACCGCGTCCATAGACCCGCCGAAATGGCCGCCGAGCGCCTCCACTCGCCATTGCCGCCCGGTCTGCGGGTCGACCTCGAGCACGGTGGCGCCAGTGCGCCGAAGGTTTCGGACGAGCCTAGCCTCCTCGAGCTGGCCGGTCTCGAAAAGACGCAGCACCCTCCCCGCGAATCGCGAGCGCGTCGTCCACCGGAAGTCGTACCAGAGCGCGCGCTCGCAGTCCTTGCCGATGAGGGACGCGCCCAGGTGGGGCCGGAAGCCTTCGCTGGCGTCCTCCTCGTAGCCGTGGAAGATGGCCTCCCGGGTGGGGCTCGTGATGATCGGGAGCTCAGTCACATTCCTCCTCGAGCTCTATGTGTCGGGCGCGTGCCTCATCAAGGACCTTCGCCCATTCGCCGTCGTCGAATTCCTCGCGCAACACCGCGATTAACGTGTCCTTGAAATGAATGTGCCGCACCCCTCGCAGGAGATTCGCAAGGTGTACGGTGACCTGTGCCACCTCGTACTGCTTGAGACGAAGAGCCGTCCTCGCTCGATGGAACCAGTCCGGGTCGAGCCCCTTCCGGGCCGTCTGGCGCCGGATGTCGTTGGTCGCGATCTGGACCCGGATGGCGGCAATGTCGTCCTGCAGGCATGCCAATAGCTTCCGGCACCCAATCACGTTTTCCGGCATGTTGATCGGCGCCGCCGGCACGGTGTGCTCGCTCATGCTCAGGCCTGGCGCTTCCAGGGCAGGCCGGCGGCAGGCGCCGTCGGCGCCGGTGCGGGGGTAACAGCCACCTTGGGCGCTGGCGCCGACGTGGGGGCCACCTGTGGCGCCGTGGGGCCCGAACGGGGGAGATAGCGGACGGAGTTGGTCTCGCCGTACTGGCCCTTTGGCGGGCGCACGCGGACGTCCACGATGAGCGGGATCAGGTGCAACTGTTCGGAATTGCTGACCTGCATCTTCCCGACGGCGCGACAGATGGAAGACAGCGTCCGCTGCGCGATCTGGACCGTGTCGGGGTTCGCATTGACGAGATTCAGGCGATCGAAAAGCTTGCGGCCGGCGTACTGCCCGTCGAGGATGTCCAACTCCAAGTTCAGGTACTGCCCGGCGCCGTCCTTGGTAACGCGCATCTCGCTCGCAACGATCTGCGCAAGGTACTTCCCGGGCGAGAGCACCTCAAAGGTCGTGCTCGGTTCAATGGTGGAGGCGTCGAAGACTTGTCCGAGTGAAGCCATGGTGTGTTCTCCAATGAGGGGTTCCGATGGGATTTACTGAGCGATGAGCGTCGGCTGGATGGATTCGGGCATTGCCTGGACGAATGCCTGCCAGTCGAGGGGCAGCGTCTCCGGGAGGCCGTAGCGGTTCTTGGCGAGGAAGGCTGGGCGCTCGGCGGTGTGAATGACGCGCTCCCCGGAGCCCATGGCACGGTTCACCTTCTTGTTGAAACCGACGTCGGCCTTCGCTGTCGAGATTCGGTAGTTGGCAAAGAGCACGACGTCGGAGTGCTCCTGCAGCAGGGCCGCGGCCCGAGCGTGCAGCTTGATCACGTAGCGGTCGTAGGGGTCGTGCTCGGGGCTGTCGAAGCGCTTGATGTCGGTATGCGCGATCTGGATCACGGTCATCCCGCGGTCGTCGCGAAGCGCATTGAGCCCGTCGATGTACTGCCGCCAGAGATGGAGGGCTGCGACATAGCCCTTCCCATACCCCGCGTCCTCTATCGAGGCCCAGCCGTTGTCGCGGCAGGCCTTGGCCCAGACCAGCGGCTCCAGCCAGTCAACGCTGTCGATGACGACAGTCTTGAAGTCGTGTTCCTCCGTGTAGAGGCACGCGAGCGCCTCGATCACTTCCTCGAAGGTCCGAGCCAGCGGAAAGTGCGGCGACGCGAGAGTGCCGAGCCCATCTTCTGTCTGCACGAACACGGGCTTGTTGGACTGCGAGGCGAAGGTGGTCTTCCCGACGCCGGCAACACCGTGGGTCAGAATGCGCGGGGGCTTGGGCGCGTGTGCCCGCGTGAGTTGTGCGAGGGTGATGGCCATTTAGCGCTCCTCGCAATACATGCTGTCGTTGGCGGCCGCGGCGACAGCGCCCGGCTTCAACTGTTCGAGCTTGTACGTGGGCTTACCGACCTTGAGGGTGCGGGCGGGCTCGAAGAGCTGCCGCACACCCGGAGGCCACGCGTTGTATTTCGTCTCGGAGACCTTGATCTCGAGCGAGACGTAGTCCTCCGGGTTCTCGCCCCACTTACGCAGTGCCTCCACCGCTTCCTTGAGCTTGCGCTGGTCGTACTCGGGCTTCTTCGGCAGGTCGGCGATGACCACGAAGCCCTCCTCCTGGAAGCGGACGGTGCCGGTCGTCTTGCCGACCTCCTGGCGCAGTTGATGGGCGCGCTGGCTGAAGCGGTGGTTCATCGCGGACTGCAGCAGGTGCTCATAATTGCGGGCCCGCTCCTTAGCCTCAGTCACGCGGTCAATCAACTTGGCGAGATCGCCAACGGCGAGCGTCTCAAGGTCGGAAACTTGGAGCTGGCCAACCTCCTCCAGCACGTCGGGTTCAGGAATCATGGTGAAGCTCCTTCAATGGGAGTTACGCGGGGCAGGAACAAATCTCAGGCTGCGGAGGCGGTTCCGGATTTCGGGGGGCGGCAAAGCAGTAGCCGATCGGACGGCGATGTAGCGGTAGGCGGCTTCGGCCACCTTCATCGAGAAGAGGTGGACGAGGCCCAGCTCACAGGCGATCCATGCGCGGCGGGCGATTGCATGAAGTCGGGACCGTTCCTTGGTCGGCAACTCGCTCGCAGTTTCTGAGCGATCGACGAGAAGGAATCCTTGGTGGTACTCGATGGCAGCACCCGGCATGGCGTTCGCGATCCAGTCGCAGAGTCCGCCCTCTGTGAGAGGCATCGGCGGGACATACAGGGACACACGCTGCGGGAATTGGTCCGGGTCCCACGCGAGGCCCGGCGTCTCCGGGGAGAGGTCAATCGGTCGAGTCGGTGCCGGCAAGTCGAACTCCATCAGCAGCGTGTTGGTCATCGGGCACCCCAACCGCAGGGTGCGTCGTTCGGAATCCGCGCTGATGGCCGAGCTTCAGGCTCGTTGCTTTTCAGGCGTCATGCAGGTTCTTACTGGACCTGGCCATGGTTTTTCTCAGTCGACTCGATACGACTCAGGCCGCCGACTTGAAGCCGAACATTCGCAGGTGCATCTGCAGTTCGGAGACGCGGCGGTAGAAGGTGGCCGTGGAAACGCCCGAGGCCCTGCAGGCGCTCGTGAGGTCCTGGTGAGATTCCAGCAACCCAAAGAGAGCGGCCTGCTCCTTGTTCATGTAGGCAATCGAGGTCTCGAGATCGCGAAGTGCCATCGAGTTCGCGAAGAGGTCGGCGTCCCCTCCCCACAAAGGCACGGCACCTTCCGCGGCTTCACCCGGCACCCCGTCGATGTATTCGTCGTTCGCGGCATCGGCGCCCGTGAAATCGCTGAAGGTGGTGACGCGAACCCTGTTCTTGATGATCTCCTTCGCGATCTCCGCAGCGCGGTGTTCAGACACCATGCCCGTGAAGGTGTTGGCGCTCCCCTTCTCGGGGTCGAAGTGCGGCGCGCGCTCCAGCATTTCGAGCAAGATCTCCTGCTGGACATCCTCGCGTTCGGCCTGCGACAGGCCGAGGCTTCTGGCGAGGCACCCGGCGCGAACGGTGGCGGCAACTTTCATGGACTTCACGTACTGGTCGTCAATGCCAATGGCGTTCATGTTTTTTGGTATTAACTAAACGGTTAACGGCTAGATTAAAAAAATGGACACCCGTGGGTGCCCGCATGGGGCAAGCGATGGCTTGCGATCAATTCGGTCTGGTATCTGAGGGCATGATTCCGTAGCGCTTCATCCGGATCTCGATGAATGCCGGGTTGACCCCAAAGTGCGGTGCCAAGGCACGGGTAAACGTCCACGTATCGATGTCGTACGTGGCTTCAGTCCAGACGAGCTCCTTGTTTCCGTCGGGGGAGGCAGCAAACAGCGTGTCTTCGTAACGAATCTCGAGCGCGTACTTCGGCGCCTCCTCTTGGATGACCTGCCAAAGCAAGTCGCGCGGCACCAGGAGGGAGCCCATGAACTCATTGGCCCGCCGCTCGGAACGCAGAATGTGCTCAGGCATCGTGCCGGCTTGGCGGTGGAGATGATCTTGCGCATCCGTCGCCAGACGGAAAGCCTGAACCGGTCGCGAGTCACCGTGATCGAACAGCGACCGCGTGCGGTAGCCCGCGATCAAGCCAGGGCCATCGTAAATCGCATGCCCGAGTTCGTGGGCGGCGGTAGACAGCACAAGTTGCGGGCCGACCTGGGTATTGGCTGGGGAAACCGAGATGCTCACCGCCTCGGTCGAGCTGAGCGGCGCGAACTCAAAGACACCCAGGATTTCGTTGCCATCGTCGTCATGGACGGGTCTGTCCATGTCGACCCAGAGGTCGTAGCTCAAGCCGTTGACGGAGAGCTTGTCGATCGCCTTCAGATCATCGAGGGTGATGGCCAGCCTGTTGGCTGCCCCCAGCTGCTTGCGAACTTCCGCAGCTACCGCGGCGATCTCGGTGTTCCGGGTGAATTTGAACGGCTCGTGGCGAATTTGCCGGTAAGAAAGATTCAGAGCGGTCATGACTTAAGGTTACTTTTTCGTTTTTGGGAGGTCTCGGTATAGGCGCACAACAGTCTCGATCTTGGCCCGCTCTTGCATGTCGGGCGGCAAACGCTCTGCCTCGATAAAGAGCTCATCCGCGTTCATCTTGAGAATCTCGGCAGCCTTCTTAATCAGTTCGTCGGTAGGGGGCTTTTCCTTGTCGTTTTCGACTCGGGACCAGTACGCCGGACTGATGCCCAGCAACTTGGCGAACTCCGTCAAATTGGGATAGCCCGCCTCCTGCCGTTTGTTGCGGATGAAGGATCCAAAGGTAACCATGAGGCTCGTTAAGTGTTTAGTTAACGCGCAATTTATCAGAAGAATTTGGGGCCTGCAAGTGCACCTCAACGCCCGTGGGAGACGTCCTTTCACACGGTCCGCCTTGAGAAAAACGGGCAGGTCGGCCGGTATGAACTTCCATGCCCGCCGAACAGCCCCCCGCCCCGCGCGAGACCTTCAGCGCCACGTACATCGTCGGAGCCATCCTCGCCCTGGGCGTGATCCGTTTGCACGACCGGCGGAGCCGCGAAGATCGACTTGATAGCCTCACCGAACAGCGCGTTAGTGACGGCGTCCTGACCACCAAGGAGAACGCCAGTGACTAGCAGCGTTGTGGCCCGGGTCGCGGCCCTAAAATCCGCGCCGGTGAAAGACCTGAAGCAGATGTGGCGCGAACTCTTCCAGCAGGAGCCGCCGCCGTTCAATCGTCGATTCCTTGAAAGCCGCCTGGCCTACCGCATCCAGGAGCTTGCCTACGGCGGATTGAAGAGAGAGACCATCAAGCGCCTGGAGCGACTGGGCGAGCAGCTGGACGGCGGGAAAGCCACGCTGCGCCGGCGCCGGGTGGACGGCCGCCCGATAGCCGGGACGCGCCTCATACGCGAATGGGATGGCGTGCGCCACGAGGTGACGGTTGGCATCGACCACTTCGAGTACCAGGGGCGGCACTACACGTCGCTCTCGAGTGTCGCACGGGCGATCACGGGCACTCAGTGGAACGGATGGAAGTTCTTCGGGTTTCCGTCGTCGCGAGGCTTTTCATGACGGCGCCGCGGAAACTCTGCTGCGCGATCTACACCCGCAAGTCCACCGATGAAGGGCTCGAGCAGAACTTCAATTCATTGGACGCTCAGCGCGACGCTTGCGAGAACTACATCGCCAGCCAGAAATCTGAAGGCTGGCTGATGCTGCGGGAACGCTACGACGATGGTGGCTTCTCGGGCGGCAACATGGAGCGGCCTGGCCTCAAGCAGCTGCTGGCTGACGTTCGCCGAGGGATGGTCGACATCATCGTCGTCTACAAGATCGACCGGCTGTCGCGGTCGCTGGCCGACTTTGCGAAGCTGGTCGAGATATTCGACGAGCACAAGGTGACTTTCGTTTCCGTCACCCAGGCCTTCAACACGACAACCTCGATGGGGCGGCTCACGCTCAACATCCTCCTATCGTTCGCACAGTTCGAGCGCGAGCTCTCCGGCGAACGGGTGCGCGACAAAATCGCCGCCTCACGGCAGCGCGGCATGTGGATGGGAGGCATGCCCCCCCTGGGCTACGACGTCATCGAGCGGAAACTTTTTCCCAACTCGGAAGAGGCGAGAATCGTCCGGGAAATGTTCACCCGCTTCGCGCAGGTGCCCTCCATGGCCACCTTGGTGAGGGATCTCCGCGCCCGAGGGATCACTACTAAGGCCTGGACGACCGCGACGGGGAAGGTCCGAACTGGGCGGCTCGTCGACAAGGGATTCATCTACAAGATCTTCAACAACCCTGTGTATATCGGTATCGCCGCTCACAAGGGGCGACACTTTCCGGGAGAGCACGACGCGATTGTGGATAAGGCTCTTTGGGACCAGGTCCACGAGCACCTTACCAACGGCGACTCTCTCAAGAAGGCCTGGCGGAGCGCCCGCATCTCCAAGCCGGAGACCATGTCGAAGGCGCCTTCCCTACTTCGCGGGCTGCTGTATTCCGACCAGGGACGAGCATTCACGCCGGGTTACACGGTCAAAGGCGCTAAGTACTACCGTTACTACATCAATACGCAGGCCATAAAGCAGGGCGCCGCCACCTGCGAGGTTCGCCGAATGCCCGCGGGCGAGATCGAGACCGTTGTCGTGGAGAAGCTCCGCCACATACTGAGCGCGCCGGAAGTCCTAGCCCACGCCGTTCGAGAGGTTAGTCTCCAGCGACCTGACATTGGCGAGGCCGCCGCGATTGAGGCGCTTCGGTCTGTGGATCTCGTCTGGAATGAGCTCTTCCCCGCCGAGCAGGCCCGCATCATCCACACCTTGGTCGAGCGAATCACCGTGCGCCCGGACGGTATCAGTATCAAGTGGAAGGCGGATGGGCTCACCAAACTGTTGCGTGACACCCTCGCGCCAGCACAAATGAAGAAGGCCGCATGACCGATTACATGCCATTGAGCAGGTCGACTGAAGTCCGGATGAGTTTCCGGCGCCGCGGCGGCAAGGTCGCAATTGTGCTGCCAGACGGTTCTCGCGCCGCGACACAGCAAGAAGCCACCGTCGACAACACCATGATTAAGGTCCTCGCCAGAGCCTTCCGGTGGCAGCGCCTAATGAATGACGGGACCTATACCAGCATGGATGAGATGGCAGCGGCCGAGAAGATCAGCCCGTCATACATCAGCCGCATACTGCGGCTGACTTACCTCTCCCCCACCATCGTCCAGGCGATCCTCGACGGGCAACATCCAGCCCACCTAACGATGAAGGACCTCCTGGTACCCTTCCCGCTCGAATGGAAGGCGCAGGCGGAATGCCTTTCCTGGCCCCGACAATAATCCCCCGGGGGGCCCACCTGAAAGGGCCGGCGAGTTACTATAATTTTCCCATCGAATACTTCACGCATACCGAGGCCCTCCCCCACCATGGCGGAGACTGCTAGGACGTCCGGAGACCATGTCGTGAGTCCGTGGCTCGAGTTTCTTGTCGAAAAGCCGGTAGATACTCGCATCGAAGTAGGTGCGTACGAGTATTTGTGGCAGTTGCCCCATACGAGTACGAAGAGTCTGGCCGAGCTATTTGAATCAAATCCAGGTCGACTGCCTTCAGACCTTGTTGATAGCGACCTCGCAGAGAAGGTTGCTGACCAGGTCTTAGAGCATTTTGCAAAGCGGCAAATCAAGCGATTTGGCGTACGCATTCATGGGTCGGCTGACTATCCATCGCGGCTTCGAGACGCAAAAGACCCCGTCGAGTTCCTATATTTTCTTGGATCCTGGGAACTGGCTGAGGCGCCCCGCAGAGTGGCCGTTGTCGGCACGCGCCAAATAACCCGGGAAGGAGCAGCCCGAACCCGCAAGCTTGTGCGGGCACTCGTCGAACATGACTTCACCATCGTCTCCGGCTTGGCCCAAGGCGTCGACACCATCGCCCACGAAACGGCGTTGGAAATGGGAGGGCGCACGGTCGCGGTAATTGGCACGCCCATTTCGGAGGTGTACCCGAAGGAGAACGCCGAACTTCAGCGGCGGATTGCGTCTGAGTATTTGCTCGTAAGTCAGGTACCAGTGCTCCGTTATCAGTCCCAAGGGCCAAACTGGAATCGCCTGTTCTTTCCCGAGCGCAACAAGACAATGTCGGCCCTAACCGATGCCACAATCATTGTCGAAGCCGGAGAAACTTCGGGCACCTTGATTCAAGCCAAAGCTGCTCTCGAGCAAGGGCGAAAACTCTTCATTCTGGAGAGCAACTTCGACAATTCCTCGATCACGTGGCCGGCGAAATTCGAGAAGCTTGGCGCAATTCGCGTTCGTGACTTTTCCGATATCGAGCGCGAGTTTGCCTGATCATGCCAATGCCCACGCGCATAACGGTTGTGGGCGACCTCGAGCGTGGTGATCATTATTACCTCCCTCAAGACGCGCCCTGTTACTTCTGGGGTGAGTACACGCCCGCGAAGCACGTTGATGGCCTGCCGTGGGAGTATTCGGCAACCAACAAGCTGATCTACAACCTGAAGAAGAAGATGGACCGCCGAGGTCTACCTGAGTGGCGCCACAAGATCGACGCCATTGACTGCGGATTCCGGTGAAGTCGGGCCGGCGTTCCGGCGGAAGCCGGGCCATCGTTCCGGTCGATGCCGGGCCGTGGCGTGATGCGGGTAGCGCACTGTCGCTGAGTTGATGGGAGACGTCAATGTGCCTTGGTGCGTGTTGGTGGTTTCGGGTTGGTGGTCTTCTGCTTTCGCATCGAGTCGCCCTTGAGGGCGAGGCGATAGCTGTTGTGAACGAGCCGGTCGAGGATTGCGTCGGCAAGGGTGGGGTCGGCCAGGTGCGTGTGCCACTGTTCGACGGGCAGTTGGCTGGTGACGATGGTGGAGCGGCGGTCATAGCGGTCGTCGAAGATTTCCAGGAGGTCGCGCTTGGTCTGCTCGGCGAGCGGGGTGAGGCCGAAGTCGTCGAGGACCAGGAGGTCGACCTTGGCCAGGAGCTTGAGGAAGGCGGAGCGGTTTTGCAGCGCGTGATAGCGGGCGAGTTCATCGACGAGCCGCGGCAGGCGGAAGAAGCGCACCGAGAAGTCCGCACGGCAGGCCGAGTGGGCGAGCGCGCAGCCCAGGAAGCTCTTTCCGACGCCGGTGGGCCCGGTGATGAGCACGTTCAAGTGTTCGGCGATCCAGGCCAGGTCGCGCACCCGGACCATGGCGCCGGGGTCGAGGCCGCGAAGGGCGCTCGTGTCCATGTCCTCGATGACGGCGCCCTGCGGCAAGCGAGCCCAGCGCAGGCGCTGTGCCAGGCGAGCCGAACCGCGCTCGGTGATCTCGTGCTGGATCATGAGCCCGAGGCGCTCCTCGAAGGTAAGTTGCGAACGATCCGGGGTGCACAGTTGCTGCTCAAGGGGCGGCGGCCATGCCGCGCAGGCGCAGTTGCTGGAGTTGCTCGACGAGCGGTTGGGTCAGCATCGATGTCCTCTGGGGTGGGTGACGGGCCTACTGGAAGTACTTCTCGCCGCGCACGTTGTCGTGCTCCAGGGGAGCGCGGCCTGGGCGGGCGGGGCGGGCGCGGGCGTGTTGATGAGCGTTCGAAGCGAGCGGTAGCTGAAGCTGCGGATCGCAACCGCCCGCGTGGCGGCCCCCTCGAGCGCCTCGGGGCTGAAGTCGCGCGCAAGGCGAAGGATCCCCAGGCTCGAGCGCAGGCACTCCTCGGGATGGCGCCTGCGGTGCAGTTGCTCGGTGAGCACCTCGGCGGTGGCCGGTCCGATGGCCAAGGCGCGCTGCATCAAGCGCTCGTGGGTGAGGTCGATGACGGCGCTGTGCCGCTCGGGACGATGATCGGCGAGGGTCACGAACTGCCCGCGCGAGGGCGCACGCAGGTGCGTGGCGACCAGGTGCTGGCGATGGAAGATCTCAATCACACGCGCGCTCAGGCGTACCTCGACCGTGCGTCCGACCAGCTTGTAAGGCACGGAGTAGTAGGCGCGCTCGACCTCGACGTGATAGTCCAGGTGCACCTTGGCCTTCTTCCAGGTGGCGAATTCGTAAGGCCTGTGCGGAAGCGGGCGCAGCGCCGCACGCTCGATGTCGGCAAACAGGCTCGCGCGGCACCCTTCGCGCTTCTTGAAGGGGCGAGCGTTGAGATCGGCCACGAGGAGCGCGATCGCGGCATTGAGTTCGCCAAGCGAGAAGAACGTCCGGTTACGAAGACGGGCAAGGATCCAGCGCTCGACCACCAGCACGCCCGCCTCGACCTTGGCCTTGTCGCGGGGCTTTCGCACCCGCGCCGGCAGAATCGCCACCGCGTAGTGCTCGGCGAAGTCCTGGTAGGCGGGATTCAAGTCCGGCTCGTAGCGGTGCGCCTTGTGGACGGCGCTCTTCAGGTTGTCGGGCACGAGGGCACGAGGAACGCCGCCGAGGAATTCCAGAGTGCGCACCTGGGAGCCCAGCCAATCGGGCAACGCCTGCGTCCAGGTCGCTTCCGCATAGGTGTAGCTGCTCGCGCCCAGGACGGCCACGAAGATCTGGGCCGCGCGCAGCTCCCCGCTCGTGCGATCCACGACCGGCATCGTCTGCCCGGCGTAATCGAGGAAGAGCTTGTCGCCGGGAACGTGGTTCTGGCGCAGGACCAGATCCTGGTTGGCGAGCCAGCGCCGGTACTGGTCGCAGAAGACGCTGTACTGCCAGCCATCGGGGAGCCTCGCCTTGTACTCCTGCCAGAGCAATTGCCGCGTCACCCCGGGGCGCTTGAGCTCGGCATGCAGAAACGCGAAGTCCGGCTGCGGGGTGCGAGACAGCGGCACCTCGCGCTGGTAGAGCCGCGCCTGAAGGCCCGCCTCGTCAAGCCCGGCCGGCAGCGGCCAGCCCACGCCCGCCGCGTGCGCGCGGCGCAGGCACTCCTGCACCGTCGAACGGGCGCTCCCGACGGCCGCGGCAATCTCGCGGTCGCTCAGACGGACTTCAAACTTGAGACGCAGAACCTCTCGGATCTTCCGCATGGGTAACCTCGGTTGCGCCACCGCCGGACTCCTTCCAGATGGGAAAGGAGCCCACGGTAGCCCTGGTTACCCGCATCACCCCCGGCCGGCATGGACCGGAACGCTGGCCCGGCATGCTCCGGAATGGTGGCCCGGCATGCTCCGGAACGCTGGCCCGGCATGGACCGGAATCCGCAATTGACTCCGCGGCGACGGGTTTTGCTGGAATGTGGAAATGGAAAACGCTCCACGAGCAACATCGGGTTGCGCTGGTACCCATTCCACCCTCTAAGGCGCGGACCGATCCTATGTTCGATCCGAGAATGCTAGACATGCTGAACGCCGTCGCGATCAAGGTAGGGCTGCCGCTCGACATCCGGGATTGCCTCAGTTTCAGTGGAGCGTATGCAGCCAGCCACGACTCTGAAGACCGCCCCTCACCTGATCAGCTTTTCAATGAGCTTACTTTCGACCCGGTTAACGGGAAGCCTGACTCGCGCCCAGGTCTGATCTTTTTGTTTGACGACCTGTTGACCACCGGCGCTCATTACGTGGCCGTTAGCCGCAAGCTAAACGAGCACTTCCCTGACGTGAAGGTCGTCGGGAATTTCATCGCCAGGCGCTGCTTCCCAAATCCTTTCCTGTAGCGAACGTAGGGCGGCGGTGTTTGCTAACACCGCCATTAGGAAGCCGAACATCTGACGGGAGTGATGGCACCTGCCAGCGGTCAAGCGTACCGTCCCGCCAAGCGCCTCCTACATTTGCGCCACCAAAGTCCGGGCTAGCTATCCGATCTCAATGCTGCTTTTCGATTAGGCTCACCCAGTGAGCCGATCAACCGGTATATGTTGACGTTTTGGCAATACACTTTTAACCCGTTGTTTTTAAAGACCCTTACACCCCCTCTGGCTTTGGCAGAATGAACAGCGAACAGATCGATTTAGGTCAGCTTGAAAACCATCTTTGGGAGTCCGCCAACATCCTGCGCGGCCCGGTGGATGCGGCCGACTTCAAGACCTACATCTTTCCGCTGCTGTTCTTCAAGCGCATCTGCGATGTCTGGGACGAGGAGTACCAGGAGATGGTCGACGAGACCGGCGACGAGCAGCTCGCTCGGTTTCCTGAGTCGCACCGGTTCCAGATCCCGGATGACTGCCACTGGAACGACGTGCGCGCCAAGGCCACGAACGTCGGCGCGGCGCTACAGCGCGCCATGCGCGAGATCGAGAAAGCCAACCCCGACACGTTGTACGGCGTGTTCGGCGACGCGCAATGGTCCAACAAGGAACGCTTGTCCGACGCGCTTCTTAAGGACCTGATCGAGCACTTCTCCAAGCTCCCCCTGGGTAATCAGAGCGTTGGCTCGGATTTGCTGGGCGACGCCTACGAGTACCTGATCAAGAAGTTTGCCGACGCCACCAACAAGAAGGCCGGCGAGTTCTACACGCCGCGCAGTGTGGTGCGGCTGATGATGGACATGCTCGATCCCAAGGAAGCCGAGACCATCTACGACCCGGCCTGTGGCACGGGCGGCATGTTGCTGGCCGCCGTGCAGCACGTCAAAGAGATGCACGGCGACGTCAAGCGGCTGTGGGGCAAGCTGTACGGGCAGGAGAAGAACCTCACCACTTCATCCATCGCGCGGATGAACCTGTTCCTCCACGGCATCGAGGACTTTCAGGTGGTGCGCGGCGACACGCTGCGCAACCCGGCCTTCTTCGAGGGCGACCGGCTCGCCACCTTCGACTGCGTGATCGCCAATCCGCCGTTCTCGCTGGAAAAGTGGGGCGAGGACCTGTGGTTGAACGACCCCTTCGGCCGCAACTTTGCCGGTCTGCCGCCCTCGTCCAGCGGTGACTTCGCCTGGGTGCAGCACATGGTCAAGTCTATGGCCGACGTCAGCGGCCGGATGGCCGTGGTGCTGCCCCAGGGCGCCCTGTTCCGCAAAGGCGTGGAAGGCAGCATCCGCCAGAAGCTGCTGGAAATGGATCTGGTCGAGGCTGTGATCGGGTTGGCGCCCAACCTTTTCTACGGCACCGGCCTCGCCGCGTGCATCTTGGTCCTGCGCAAGCGCAAGCCGGTCAAGCACAAGAAGAAGGTGCTGATTGCCGATGCCTCGGGCCTGTTCCGCCGGGGCCGCGCGCAGAACTATCTGGAACCCGAGCATGCCGCCGAGATCCTCGGTTGGTATCGCGGCTTTGCCGATGTGCAGGACGCGGTCCGCTTGGTCAGCCTCGACGAGATCAAAGCCGAGGACTGGACGCTGAACATCTCGCGCTATGTCTTGCCACCACTGCAAGAAGACATCCCGCCGCTGCCCGACGCCATCGCGGCGTTCAAAGATGCGCTCACCCGTTGCCGCGAGGCCGAAGAACGGCTTGCGCAGGTCATGACTGAAGGGGGATGGCTGAAATGAGTCACCCAAGCAAACGCATCACCCAGCAAGAACTCGAAAGCTACCTCTGGGGCGCCGCCGTGCTGCTGCGCGGCCTGATCGACGCGGGTGACTACAAGCAGTTCATCTTCCCGCTGCTGTTCTACAAGCGCGTGTCGGATGTGTGGGAAGAGGAATACCAGGCGGCCCTGGCCAACTCGAAGGGCGACCTCTCTTATGCCCAGTTCGCCGAGAACCACCGCTTCCAGATCCCCCAAGGCGCTCACTGGAACGATGTGCGCCAGGCACCCAAGATCGTCGGCGCGGCCATCCAGAAGGCCATGCGCGCTATTGAGACCGCCAACCCGGATTTGCTCGACGGCATCTTCGGCGACGCGCCCTGGACCAACCGCGAGCGCCTGCCCGACGAAACGCTGAAGAACCTGATCGAGCATTTCTCCACCCAGACGCTGTCGGTGGCCAACGTGCCCGAGGACGAGCTCGGCAACGCCTATGAATACCTGATCAAGAAATTCGCGGATGACTCCGGCCATACGGCTGCCGAGTTCTACACCAACCGCACCGTCGTCCACCTGATGACGCAACTGCTCGGCCCACAGGCCGGCGAGTCGATCTACGACCCCACCTGCGGCACCGGCGGCATGCTGATCTCGGCGCTGGACGAAGTGAAGCGCTCGGGCGGCGAGTACCGCACGCTCAAGCTCTACGGGCAGGAGCGCAATCTCATCACCTCATCCATCGCCCGCATGAACCTGTTCCTGCATGGCGTGGAGGACTTCGAGATCATCCGGGGCGACACCCTGGCCGATCCCAAGCACATCGAGGGCGACCGCCTGCGCCAGTTCGACGTGATCCTGGCCAACCCGCCGTATTCCATCAAGCAGTGGAACCGCGAGGCCTGGAGCAGCGACAGGTGGGGCCGCAACTCCCTTGGCACGCCGCCGCAGGGCCGCGCCGATTACGCCTTCCAGCAGCACATCCTAACCAGCCTCACGGCCAAGGGGCGTAGTGCCGTGCTCTGGCCCCACGGCGTGCTGTTCCGCAACGAAGAGCAGGCCATGCGCGCCAAGATGGTCGAGCAGGACTGGGTGGAGGCCGTCATCGGCTTGGGGCCCAACCTGTTCTACAACTCCCCGATGGAGTCGTGCATCGTCATCTGCAACCGCAAGAAGACGGCTGCACGCAAGGGCAAGGTGATCTTCATCGACGCGGTGAACGAGGTTGCCCGCGAGCGCGCGCAGAGCTTCCTCAAGCCCGCGCACCAGCAGCGCATCCTGAGCGCTTACAAGACCTTTGCGGATGTACCCGGTTTCGCCAAGGTCGCCACCCTGGCCGAAATCGGCGCCAATGCGGGCAACCTCTCGATCGCGCTGTACGTGAAGCGCGTTGCCGCCGCCATCGCCACCGACAGCAATGGCAACGCGGTATCGCTGCGCTCCGCCTGGGATCAATGGCAAACCGATGGCCGTGCCTTCTGGCAACAGATGGACGCGCTGGTGGAAACGCTGGATGGATTGATTACGGAGGACATCGAGCGTGTCTGACAAGAACAAACAAATCCTGAAGCCCGGCTGGCGTCGAGTGAAATTCGGCGACGTGGTGCGCCTCTCGAAAGCCCGCAGCCAGGAGCCGCTGACCGATGGCTTTGATCGCTACGTTGGTCTGGAACACCTCGAGCCAGGCGATCTGCGCATCCGCCGTTGGGGAAACGTCGCTGACGGCGTGACTTTCACCAGCGTGTTTCAACCCGGGCAGGTGCTGTTCGGCAAGCGCCGCGCTTACCAGCGCAAGGTGGCCGTGGCGGATTTCGCCGGCGTGTGTTCCGGTGACATCTATGTGTTGGAGACCAAGGACGCGCTGGTCTTGCTGCCGGAGTTGCTGCCATTCATTTGCCAGACCGACGCCTTCTTCGATCACGCGGTGGGCACATCGGCTGGCTCGCTGAGCCCGCGTACCAACTGGACGAGCTTGGCGGGTTTCGAGTTTGCTTTGCCGGCGATGAAAGAGCAGCGGCGGACGTTGGCTCTTCTCAGTGCCGGACTGAGCACCGTTGACGAGCTGCGGTCCGCCATCGATGCGCTGCCGATACTTCGACGTTCGATGGAGACGCGTCTGCTATCGATGGACGGCGTGCCGAAACAGAAAGTCGGTGATATCGCCAAGTTCACGAGCGGTCGAGGTATTCGGGTTTCAGACTTACCCAAAGCTCCGTCGGATATGAACCCGGTTCCTGTTCATGGGGGCAACGGAATCTCTGGGTACACGGATATCGTCATGGATGGCACATCTGAGCCGACCGTTGTCATTGGTCGGGTTGGACAATTTTGCGGTGTCACGTCAATGACGGCCGGGCCTTGCTGGATAACTGACAACGCGCTCTATCCAGCGAAGATGAGCCCAGACATCCAACCAGAGTTCCTGGCCATTTGTTTACGTGCTTCAAATCTCAATCGGAGCAAGCTGGGCGAATACCTTCCACTGATCACACAAGAAGTTGTACACAAGATTGAGATTCCGGTTCCGGCCCTATCAGACCAATCTGTTGCGATTACGGAGTTTGCACAGATTGGGGTCGCGGAGACATCCCTAATGAGCCGGCTATCCAGCACGCGCTCTCTTGTGATGCAGGTGGCGATTCAGATGGTTGAAGGGAGCTCAGATGGCATTTAACGAATCCAACACCGTCGAGGCCTACGTCCGCGACCTGCTCGCTGGCCCCATCAAGGCGACACCACCGAACACCGTACAGGAACCCCTGCCCAGCTACGGCCCCAGCCCCAAAGGCATCGGCTGGCGCTACGCTGCTCCGGCTGACGTACCGCGCCAGATCCAGGAAGTCCTGGTCGAGCCCTGGCTGCGGGATGCGCTGATCCGTCTGAACCCCGAGATCGCCGCCCAGCCCGACCGCGCCGACGAGGTGCTCTACAAGCTGCGCGCCATCGTGCTGTCGGTGCGCTCGGATGGCCTGATCCGCGCCAACGAGGAAATGACCGCCTGGATGCGCGGCGAGCGCTCCATGCCCTTCGGCCCCAACAACGAGCATGTGCCGGTGCGGTTGATCGACCTGGATGACCTGGCGCAGAACCAGTACATCGTCACCCAGCAGTACACCTACCGCGCAGGCCCCACCGAGCGCCGGGCCGATCTGGTGCTGCTGGTCAACGGTCTGCCGCTGGTGCTGATCGAGGCCAAGACGCCGGTCAAGAAGTGCATCAGCTGGGTCGACGGCGCGGTACAGGTGCACGACGACTACGAGAAGTTCGTGCCCGAGCTGTTCATCTGCAATGTGTTCTCGGTGGCCACCGAGGGCAAGGCCTACCACTACGGGTCGATTGGCCTCCCGGTCAAGGATTGGGGACCGTGGCATCTGGACGATAGCGATACGCAGCACCACCCACTGAAGTCCCTCAAGCTGTCGGCCGAGAGCATGCTGCGCCCACATGTGGTGCTGGACATCCTCGGCAGCTTCAACCTGTTCGCCACCGACAAGAAGAAGCGCCGCATCAAGATCATCTGCCGCTACCAGCAGTACGAGGCGGCCAACAAGATCGTCGAGCGCGTGCTGGCAGGCTATCCCAGGAAGGGCCTGATCTGGCACTTCCAGGGCTCGGGCAAGTCGCTGCTGATGGTGTTCGCCGCGCAGAAGCTGCGCATGCATGCCAGTCTGAAGAACCCCACGGTGCTGATCGTGGTGGACCGCATCGACCTGGACACCCAGATCACCGGCACCTTCACCGGCGCCGACATCCCGAACCTGGAGAAGGCCGACAGCCGCGAGAAGCTGCAGCAACTGCTGGCGCAGGACGTGCGCAAGATCATCATCACGACGATCTTCAAGTTCGGCGAGGCCAGTGGTGCGCTGAACGAGCGCAGCAACATCATCGCGCTGGTGGACGAAGCCCACCGCACGCAGGAAGGCGACCTGGGCCGCAAGATGCGCGAGGCCCTGCCCAACGCATTCCTGTTCGGCCTGACCGGTACGCCGATCAACCGAGTCGACCGCAACACCTTCTACGCCTTCGGTGCCGACGAGGACGCGAAGGGCTACATGAGCCGCTACGGCTTCGAGGAATCAATCCGCGACGGCGCCACTCTGAAGCTGCACTTCGAGCCGCGCCTGATCGACCTGCACATCGACAAGGCCGCGTTGGACACCGCCTACAAAGATCTTACCGGCGGCCTGTCAGACCTGGACAAGGACAACCTGGCCAAAACCGCTGCCAAGATGGCTGTACTGGTGAAGACGCCCGAGCGCATTCGCAAGGTGTGCGAGGATATCGTCCAGCACTACCAGAGCAAGGTGGAGCCCAACGGTTTCAAGGGTCAGATCGTCACGTTCGACCGGGAGTCGTGCCTGCTGTTCAAGGTCGAGCTAGACAAGCTGCTGCCGCCCGAGGCCACGGACATCGTGATGTCGGTACAGGCGTCCGACAAGAAGGAGCACCCGGAGTACGCACACTACGACCGCACACGCGATGAAGAGGAAAGGCTGCTTGACCGCTTCCGCGACCCGGCCGACCCGCTGAAGCTGATCATCGTCACGGCCAAGCTGCTGACGGGCTTCGACGCGCCCATCCTGCAGGCAATGTACTTGGACAAGCCTCTGCGGGACCACACGCTGCTGCAGGCCATCTGCCGGGTGAACCGCACCTACTCCGAGCAAAAGACCCACGGCTTGATCGTGGACTACCTCGGCATCTTCGATGACGTGGCGGCCGCGCTGGAGTTCGACGACCAGAGCGTCAAGCAGGTGGTCAGCAACATACAGGAGCTGAAAGACAAGCTGCCCGAAGCCATGCAGAAGTGCCTGGCCTTCTTTGCGGGCTGCGACCGCAGCTTGCAGGGATATGAGGGCCTGATTGCTGCGCAGCAGTGCCTGCCCAACAACGAGGTGCGCGACAACTTCGCCGCCGAGTACAGCGTGCTTAACAAGATCTGGGAGGCACTCTCGCCGGACACCGTTCTAGGTCCCTTCGAGAAGGACTACAAATGGCTGTCGCAGGTGTACCAGTCGGTGCAGCCGTCCAGCGGCCACGGCAAGCTGATCTGGCATTCGCTGGGCGCCAAGACCATCGAGCTGATCCATCAGAACGTGCATGTCGATGCCGTGCGGGATGATCTCGACACCTTGGTGCTGGACGCCGATCTGCTGGAGGCAGTGCTCTCGAACCCCGATCCGAAGAAAGCCAAGGAAATCGAGATCAAGCTCAAGCGCCGGCTGCGCGGGCACGGCGGCAACCCCAAGTTCAAGAAGCTGTCAGAAAGGCTCGATGCGCTGAAGGACCGCTTCGAGTCCGGTCAGATCAACAGCGTCGAGTTTCTGAAGCAGTTGCTGGAGATCGCCAAGGAGACGCTGCAGGCCGAGAAAGAGGTCCCGCTCGAAGAAGACGAGGACCGCGGCAAGGCGGCGCTGACTGAGCTGTTCAACGAGGTCAAGACGGCAGAGACGCCAATCTTGGTTGAACGCGTGGTCGCGGATATCGACGAGATCGTGCGCCTGGTCCGCTTCCCGGGCTGGCAAGGCACACAGGCCGGCGAGCGCGAGGTCAAGAAAGCGCTGCGCAAGGCACTCTTCAAATACAAGCTGCACGCTGACGAGGAGTTGTTCGAGAAGGCGTACAGCTACATCCGGCAGTATTACTGAGGCGCGGCGCGAACCATCTTGACTTCCATGATCGACGACATTCTTAAGCAGCAACGGCAATTGGAGGACATGATTGGTGGCGACGCTACGATGCGGGAAGTCCTGCGGCAGGCAAATTCCACTCAAGCCCTGTACCACCAACTCGTTCTTTCCAGCTCGTTCGCTCGCACCTTCGCCGACGCACATCTCGGCTCCACCACGGCGCGGATTTTCATCAAGCAAATGGAAGAACATTCCGCCGCAGCGCGTCTCGCGGCGGGCTACGACCACGGCACGTCCGAAGCTGTCAGGTCTCTCGCGGCGGGCTACGGCGAGTCGGGAGTTGGTAGGTCGCTCACGCAGTGGCAAGAGCTTGTCGGGAGTACCGCGCTCGCCAACGTGCTGATGAGCATCGACAGGAGCGCACTTTGTTTCGCCCAACAGGCAAAGGAATGGTCGGGTGCCTCAGCCTTGGCCAAGGAACTGGACAAAACGCGGCAGATGATGCTGCAACCCGAATGGGCATTCTTGACTGGCTCCGCAGCTAGGGCCGCTCAGGAGCAACTACTCGGGCTTTACGACACGCAATCGGTCTATCAGCAGCTCCTCAAACAGATGGAGTATTTCGCGGCATCGGACGCGACTCCGCCCGATGAGGAGGCGGAAAGCTATTTCCAAGTCATTAAGGGCTACCTGGCCAACGCTTTCAAGGGCGTCACACATATCAGCCCTGGGGAATGGTTCGCCATAGTCCATCTTCTGTTCGGCGTAATGATGGAAATACATATGCTCCATGCGCTTCAGGCGGTCCAGGGTCAGCTCTCTGAGGCGAAAACCAAAGTCTCAACGCTGGAAGACCGTGAGAAACACACGGCGGCAGTGGTCGATGCACTCACCGCCAAGCTGGACGCCTTGATGGAGGAGATAGCTGAACAGAAGGAGGCTTCTCAGTCGGTAAAATGGGCGGCCCGAGGAAACCTCGTCGTCGTTCGCGCGCGGCTGCAGAGTGGCCCCAAAGTTATCGGCGCGCTACTTCCCTTCCAAGTCGTGACGCAGATCGGTCACGAAGGAAAATGGATTCAGGTTGAATTTCAAGATCACAAATCGGGTGTCGCGCGTCAGGGATGGGTGATGAAAAAGCATCTTGAGCGCATCACACCCACAAGGCGGCCCCGCTAGCTAGAGCGCGCGCGGCGTACGTGTCGCAGACCTTGAGGCTCCCGGTGTTGAAGCCAGTGCGGAACTATCGGACCCGCTGTCGCCTGTCGAGGAGAGCAAACGTGCGGATGGCAGTGGACATGGTGTTTTCGACGCATGCGCGGGACGGTCAAACCTCTTGACCGAATAGACAAATCCCGTAATTGTTTGGTTTAACTAGACTTTTCGGCGTTCCCGTCGTGCCACCCAGACGCGGCACGAAGGCGCGACGATACGAAAGGCACAAGCTCTGAACAGCCCACAACAAGTCAGGAGCTTTGGAGAATTTGGCCCGCTGAGACCGGGTTTCTGGACTGTGGCGGAACCGCGCAGTCAGGAGGTAGACGCAAAAAACCCCGCGTAGCGCGGGGTTCTGTGCGACTTCCAATCGTCGAGAGACTTTTGGAAATCAGGATTCTGGCGGAGAGAGAGGGATTCGAACCCTCGATGCAGGTTTAAGCCCACATAACGCCTTAGCAGGGCGCCACCTTCGGCCACTCGGTCATCTCTCCGGGAAGGCGAATTTTACATGGTCGGGGCAGGTTTTGGGGGCGGTTCTCCGGAACCGGCCGCTACATCAGGGTCTTCGCAAACCAGGTGTAGATGAAAGCCCAGGTATAGGCGGTCTGCGCGGGCGTCGTGCCGGAGCCGTGGCCGCCCTCGGTGTACTCGAAGTAGGTGGTGTCGTAGCCGAACTGCTGCATGCGCGCGGCCATCTTGCGCGCGTGGCCGGGATGCACGCGATCGTCGCGCGTGGAGGTCAGAATGAGCATCTTCGGGTACACGCGCCCGCGCAGCACGTTCTGGTAGGGCGAGTACTTCGAAATGAACGCCCAGTCCTCGGGCTTGTCGGGGTCGCCGTATTCCCCCATCCACGAGGCGCCCGCGAGGAGCTTGTGGTAGCGCTTCATGTCCATGAGCGGGACCGTCGCCACCACCGCACCGAAGAGTTCGGGGCGCTGGAGCATGGTGGCGCTCACGAGGAGGCCGCCCTGGCTGCCACCCAGGATGCCCAGCTTCGCGGGCGAGGTGACCTTGCGCCTGATGAGGTCCTCGGCGACTGCCGCATAGTCATCGTGCGTCTTCTGGCGCCCTTCGCGCCGCGCCACCTGGTTCCACGCCGGCCCGAATTCGCCGCCGCCGCGCAGATTGGAAAGAACCCACACGCCGCCCTTCGCGAGCCACCCGTTGCCGACGAACGCGGAGTAGCTGGGCACCTGCGAAATCTCGAAGCCGCCGTAGCCGTAGAGGATCGTGGGGTTCTTCCCTTCCAGCTTCGCGTCCTTCCTCATCACCTGGAAGTACGGGATCTTCGTGCCGTCCTTGGACGTGGCCTCGTGCTGCGTGACTTCGAGGCCCGTGGCGTCGAAGAATTCCGGAAGGCCCTTCAGTTTCTCGCGGCTGTCCGTCCCGCCCTTCGCGAAATGCAGCGTCGTGGGGGTCGTGAACCCGGTCACGAAGAGGAAATAGTCGTCCGACTCGCGGCGATCCCAGGCCGTGGCGCCCAGCGTGACGAGCTTCGGCGCATCGACATCGCGCCGCGCCCACTTGCCATCGGGGCCGCGCCGCAGCTCGACCAGGCGGCTCGCGACGTTGTCCAGGAGGTTCAGGAGCACGATCGACTTCATCGTCACGAAGGACGCGAGCGAGACGCGCGGCCCGGGCGTGAAAAGCACGTCGAAGTCGGTGCCGCTGTCGAGGAACTTCTCGAAATCCATGGCCAGGAGCTGGCCCGCCACGTAGACGTTGCCGGCGAGCTTCCAGTCCTCGCGCAGGCGGACGAAGAGCATGCCGCCGCTCACGGAGGCATCGACCGTGTCGGGAAGCTCCAGCTTCACGAGCTTTCCGTCTCGCACCACGAACGCTTCGCTGCGTCGCGTGGAGATCGCGCGCGTCATCATCTCGACGCGGGAGCCCTTCTCGTGGGTAACCGTGGGCCAGGCGCCGATGTCCTCATCGGAAACCTGGAAGATCACGGGTGCGTCCGCGAGCGCCTGGCCGCGCGCCACGCGCTTCACCCCTCGCGGATAGCCCGAACGCGTCATGGTCCCGGGGCCGAAATCGCGCGCGGCGTAAATCGTGTCCGCATCGATCCAGGCCACGCCGCCCTTGGACTGGGGCAGCCTGAACCCGCCCTCGACGAAGGCCTTCTTCACCAGGTCGAATTCGCGCACTTCCACCGCATCGCTGCCGCCGCGCGAAATCGACACGAGGCAGCGCTCGTACTTCGGGTACAGGCACGCGGCGCCCTTCCAGGCCCATTGCTCCTTGTCTGCCGCGGAGAGCGTGTCGAGGTCCAGCACCGCCTCCCACGCTGGTGTTGCCTTCCGGTATTCCTCGAGCGTCGTGCGCCGCCACAGGCCGCGCGGGTTGGCTTCGTCCTGCCAGAAGTTATAGACGTAGGGGCCCAGCTTCGAGATGGCCGGGATGCGGTCGCGCGACTGGGCGATCTCGGTGAACCTGTTGCGCAGCACGGCGAAGCCGGGCTCCTTCTCGATCGCGGGCCGGCTCTTTGCGTTCTGGTCTTTCACCCAGGCCATGGCCTTTTCGCCCGTGATCTCCTCGAGCCACAGGTAGGGGTCTTCCGGCTCGGCGAAGGCGGGGGCGGCGAAGGTCATGGCAAGGACGAGGAGGATTCGCTTCATGGGCGTGGGGCTCCGGAAAATGCGAATCAAAAAAAGGACAGACCCCTTTTCCGAAAAAGGGGGCTGTCCCCGTTTTTGATTCAGGACTTCATGCGCTCTTCGGTGGCGGGCTTTTCGAGCTCGAAGGCGCGGTGCAGAACGCGCACGGCGAGCTCCATGTACTTCTCGTCCACGACCACGGAGGTCTTGATCTCGGAGGTCGAGATCATCTGGATGTTGATGCGCTCCTCCGACAGCGTACGGAACATCTTCGAGGCGATGCCTGCGTGCGTTCGCATGCCGATTCCCACGAGCGAGACCTTGGCGATCCTGTCGTCGCCCACGATCGAGCGCGCGCCGATGGCGGGCTTCACCGTCTTCTCGAGGAGGTCCATCGCGCGCTTGAACTCGCTCCGATGCACGGTGAACGAGAAGTCCGTCAGCCCCTCGATCGAGGCGTTCTGGATGATCATGTCCACGTCGATGTTCGCGTCCGCCACCGGCCCGAGAATCGCGTAGGCGATGCCGGGGCGGTCGGGCACGCCCACGATCGTGATCTTCGCCTCGTCCCGGTTGAAGGCGATGCCGCTGATGATGGCCTGTTCCATGTTCTGGTCTTCCTCGAAGGTGATGAGCGTGCCCATGTCGGCCGAGTTCACGTCGGTGAACGACGACAGCACCCGCAACTTCACTTTGTACTTGCCGGCGAATTCCACGGCGCGGATCTGCAGGACCTTCGACCCCAGCGAGGCGAGCTCGAGCATCTCCTCGAAGGTGATCGTGTCCAGGCGCCGCGCCTCGGGCACCACGCGCGGGTCGGTCGTGTAGACGCCGTCCACGTCAGTGTAGATCTGGCACTCGCCGGCCTTGAGCGCCGCTGCGATCGCGACCCCCGTGGTGTCCGAGCCGCCGCGGCCGAGCGTCGTGATATTGCCCCTGTCGTCGATGCCCTGGAAGCCCGCCACGACGACCACGCTGCCCTCGGCGAGGTCATTGCGGATGTTCTCCTCGTCGATCGAGAGGATGCGCGCCTTGGAATAGGCGTCGTCCGTGAGGATGCGCACCTGGAAGCCGGTGTAGCTCTTCGCCTTGACGCCCATCCGGTGCAGGGCGATGGCGAGGAGCCCGATCGAGACCTGCTCGCCCGTCGAGGCGATGACGTCGATCTCGCGGGGATCTGGCTCGGGGTTCAGCTCCTTCGCCAGGGCGAGGAGACGGTTCGTTTCGCCGGACATGGCCGAGACCACGACGACGACCTGGTGGCCATCCTTCACGAACCGCTCGACCCGGCGCGCGACCTCGCGGATGCGCTCGGGGCTGCCCATGGAGGTGCCGCCGTATTTCTGGACGATGAGGGACACGGGGATCTGCTTCTGGCGATTGATGCGGGAGCGCCATTTTACCCCGGCCGAGCGGGGAATGGTGCGCCGCACAATCCGCCGATCCGGCGGTGTCAGGCACCATGCCAGCGGCACCACGCCAGCGTGGAGCGGACTAGCGGGTATCGGTCGCGAGGACGCGCAAGTCCTCCGCGAAGACGCTCTTGGCCCGCGTCTCGCGCAGCTTGCCGAGAAAGGCCACCTTGATGGCGTCGTTGCCGGGCCAGACAGTCTCCAGCCAGTTCATCCCGGCGGCCGCGTACCCGGTGTACGCATAGCGGTTCATCTCCGCAGCCACGGCGGTGAGAACGCCCGTTTCGACATAGTCGTCCCACTTGATCTTGTCGGCCGAGCGCGCGCCCTTGATCTCGCGCAGCTTGGCCTGGATGTCCGTGGTGCGCGCCTTGCGGCTGGCGCCCGCGAACTCCCCGCACCTCTCCTTGAGCCAGGGGTTGGCCGTGGCCGCGGGCTGCGCGCAGACGGGCGGCGGCATGCCAGGCAGGCGCGTTCGCATCAGGTCCTGCGCGAACTGGAACCGCCCCTTGGGACTCACCTCCAGGACGACGACGGGGAAGTACGAACTGGAATACGGCGCGAACACGTTGGCCGAGGAGTCGTCGGCGGAAATCATCACGGGCGCCTTGCGCCCGGGCAGTTCGATGAAATCGGTGCCGCCCACGTTCCGGGCCGGATACACCGCAAGGCGCTTCACCTGCGGCTTGAGCCGGTACACGTAATGCGTGGTGCAGCAGTGCGCGCCTCCGGAGTAGCCGGAGAAATGCAGTAGCGGCTGGCCGCTGCCGTCCAGGTCGCGGCCGAGTGAGTGCAACGTGAATCTCTGCGTGGGCTCCACCAGTTCCTTCGCGTTCGATTGCCAGGCGAGCTTGCCCTTCGCGAAGACCACGACACGTTCCTGCGCCTCGACGGGATCCTTCGCCCCCTTCACCTTGGCGACGATGGCCTCGTACTCCTGGAACTCCTTGCTCGCCGCGGATTCGAGGCCCTGGGACTCGAGCCAGGCCTTGCTGTCGGGCGCGGTGGCGGGGGCGGCGGGAGGCGCGGCGACGACGGACAGGCCGGTGATGCAGGCGGCGAGGGCAGTCAGGACGCGGCGCATGAGAATTTCTCCAGGGATGGTGGCGGAGGGTGTGAGATTCGAACTCACGAACAGGTTACCCTGTTGCCGGTTTTCAAGACCGGTGCCTTAAACCGCTCGGCCAACCCTCCGAATTCGGAAATGAATTTTACCTTGAACGGCTCGATTGACCGGGATCAACTGCGGAACGTTGACAGGGGCAAGCGCTCCGCAGAAACCTATCGGTTAGGATATAATGCCCACGTTGTTCCTCGTCGGACCCTACCGCGTGATGGTATTTATCAACGACCACGGCCCGGCGCACGTGCACGCGATCGGCGCCAACGGCCATGCCAGGTTCCGGTTGGGGTCGGTTCCCGAAAACGTGATGTTGATGGAAACCCGCGGCATCCCCGTTGCCAGTCTTAGACGAATCGCGGTGGCTATCATGGACCGTCACAACGAGTGCCGGAAGAACCGGGAAAAGCACCATGGCAAGCAAAGCACAAATCGCCAAGGCCGTTGACGCTCGCCTCGCAGCGGCGGTTGCCGCCGGCGCGGAGCGCCGCAAGCGAGGAGACCTCGCCGTGTCGGTACGCTATGAGCCGCGACGGAAGCGACTCCACATCGAGCTTGCCTCGGGAGTTGCCGTGGATGTACCCGTCATCGCGGTGGAGGGATTGGCCGCCGCCAAGCCGATCGTGATCAGGAGGGTCGAGATTGTCGGCAAGGGCCATGGACTGTACTGGCCGAGCCTCGACCTCGACATCAGCGTGCCGGACCTCGTCGCGGGTTGTCTTGGCACGAAGACATGGATGACGGCGCTCGCGCGACAAGCCGGTCACGCGACGTCGCCCGCCAAGTCCGCCTCATCCCGGGCAAACGGCAGAAAGGGCGGGCGTCCACGAAAGGTCGAAGTCGCCCGCATGTCGGCAGCCGTGAAGCAAATCACCCAGCCAACGTCACGCAGCGATAACCCATTGTAGATACAGGCATTTTTTCGGCCAAGCCCATTCCCCGCCTTGCGCAGGGCCATTGCGCAAGACAATGCCTGTACTCTTGAAACTTCCGCTGCCAATCCCTACTCTAACCCTTGGTCAATCGTGACCGGCACTCATAACCGACTGGAGCCTGACTTATGCAAGAAGCCCCGATGATCACGCCCGCCTCGCCGACGCAGACGATTGCGCAGGCGCAGAACCGGGTCCTGCGCAACACCTACGCCCTGCTGGCCCTTTCGATGGTGCCGACGGTGCTGGGCGCGTGGATCGGCGTGCAGATGAATTTCTCGTTCTTTCAGGCGAGTCCGGGCATCGGATTCATCGCCTTCATGGCGATCGCCTTCGGCTTCATTTTCGGCATCGAGAAAACGAAGAACAGCGGCTGGGGCGTGGCGCTTCTCCTGGGCTTCACGTTCTTCATGGGCCTCATGCTCTCGCGCATGCTGGGCGTGGTGCTGGGGCTCCGGAACGGCGCCAGCCTCATCGGCCTCGCTGGCGGCGGCACGGCGGTGATCTTCGCGATCATGTCGTCGGTCGCCTCGACCACGAAGCGCGACCTGTCCGGGATGGGCAAGTTCCTGTTCATCGGCGTGGTGCTGCTGCTGGTGGCGGCGTTCGCCAACATCTTCCTGCAGCTGCCGGCGCTGATGATCGCGATCTCGGTCATCGCGGTGGGCATCTTCTCCGCCTTCCTGCTCTATGACCTTAACCGCATCATCACGGGCGGGGAAACGAACTACATCTCGGCCACGCTCGCGGTGTACCTGAACCTCTACAACATTTTCGTGAACCTTCTCGCGCTGCTCGGCATCTTCGGCGGCAATCGCGACTGACGGGTCTCTGGATTCGCTTCAGGGGGCGGCTTCGGCCGCCCCTTGTCGTTTTGGAACCGATGTGCAGAAAGGGAGGGAGAAACCTCGCGACACGGATGAACACGGATAAAAGCGGATCGACGTGATGACGTCGAGAACGGTCACTCGTCTCGACGAGGGGCCATGACTATCCCTTGCCAATATCCGTATTCATCCGTATTCATCCGTATTCATCCGTATTCATCCGTATTCATCCGTGTTCATCCGTGTCCCTGCCTTTGGGTGGCGTCACTCCCCACTCTGTCGAACACCGCGATGCTCTCCACATGCCCCGTGTGCGGGAACATGTTGACCACTCCCGCCGCCAGCAACCGGTATCCCTTCACGTTCACCAGCACCCCCGAATCCCGGGCCAGCGTCGACGGGCTGCAGGAAACGTAGACGATGCGGGTCGGGGCGCCCGCATCGGGCAGCGCCTTGCAGATCTCCATCGCGCCATCGCGCGGCGGGTCGATGAGCAGCCTGTCGACCGGCCCCAGGCGCTGCAGCGCGCCCGGCGCATCCGTGTAGAGGTCGTAGGTGAGGAAGCTCGCGAGCGCCTCCAGACCATTGGCCCGCGCGTTTTCCTCGCCGCGCGCCGTGAGCGTCGCCGCGCCTTCCATGCCCACGACCTTCGCACCGCGTGAGGCGATCGCCAGCGTGAAATTGCCGAGTCCGCAAAACAGGTCTCCCACGCGCTCCCCCGGCTGCGGGTCGAGGAGGTCGATCGCGCGTTTCACCAGTGCCCGGTTCACGGCGGTGTTCACCTGCGTGAATTCCGTCGGGCGGAAGCCGATCGAGAGCCCGAATTCCGGCAACCGGTAATCGAGCGCCGGGGAATCCGCGGGGTAGAACGGGTGTGCGGTCTCCGGTCCCTTGGGCTGGAACCACCACTGGATTGCGTGGCGGTCGGCGAACGCCCGAAGCTTCGCGCAGTCCTCCTCGCCCACAGGATCCAGGTGACGAAGCACGAGAATGGTGACCGATTCGCCCACCGCCAGCTCGATCTGCGGCAGGCGTTCGCGAAGCGCCATGGTCGTGAACATCTCGCGCAGCGGCACGATCAGGTTCGAGACCGCCGGCGGCAGCACCTCGCAGGAGCGCACGTCGGCCACGAAGCTCGACTTGCGCTCGTGGAAGCCCACCAGCACGCCGCCCTTCTTGGCGACGAAATGCACGGAAAGGCGCGCGCGGTGGCGGTAGCCCCACGAGGGGCCCTGGATCGGGGGAAGCACCGATTCGGGCGTCACCTTGCCGATGCGCGCGAGGTTGTCCTCGAGCACGCGCTGCTTGGCGGCCACCTGCGCCGCCGGCTCCACGTGCTGCATCGCGCAGCCGCCGCAGGTGCCGAAGTATTCGCAGCGCGCCCGCACGCGCTGGCTCGATTCGACCAGCACCTCGGTCACGGTGGCCAGGTCGAAGTTGCCGCGGCTGCGCCGCCTCGAGAAGGCCACGCGCTCGCCCGTGATGCCGCCTTCGATGAAGGTGACCTTGCCATCGACGTGAGCGACCCCGATGCCCTCGTGGTCGATCGACTCGATCGTGGCGACGCCCGTCGCGGCCTGGCGCGGGGCCTCAGTCATCGCTCTCGCATTGCGTCGCGGGGATGCCGAAGACCTGCCGCGTGATCGATTTCGTGACGGTGACCCCGTTCACCGAGTAGGTGAGCGTGGCCGTGTCCCCGTCCGAGAACGCCACCCGCATCGATCCGACGGACGTCGGGGTGGCCGGCCGCCACGGATTGGCGTTGAACGGCGCGCCCGCCATCCGGTAGAGCGTGCCCTCGAAGGTACGCGTGCCGGGGTTACGGTCGCCTCGGGACATCACGAACCACAGGCTTCGCCCGTCCGCGCCATAGGTGAAGAGGGTGGCGAAGAGGATGTCGCCCTGATGGGCGAAATTGATGCCCCACCCGGACTCGTTCGCGTTCCACCACAGGTCCTGGAAGTTGTCCGCGTAGCTGCGGTCGAAGGCGGACCACGCGCAGGTCGTGCTGGTGGAGAAGCTCTGGCGCCGGACCTGTTTCGTGACCGCGATGCCGTCCACCGTGTAGGTGAGCGTGCCCGTGTTCGGCGCCGGGAAGGAAACCTGCATCGTGCCCACCCGGGCGAGGGAGATCGCGCTCCAGGGGCTCGCGTTGAACACGGGGCCGCTCGCGCGATAGAGATCGCCGCGGAAGCTCCCGTCACCCTGGAGCGCGCCCTCGGACATCACGAACCAGTCGGGCGCACCGTCGGCCCCGTACGTGAAGAGCGTGGCGAAGATGACCTGCCCCTGGTGGTTGAAGTTGATGCCCCAGCCCGACTCGTCCGGGTTCCACCAGAGATCCGTGTAGTTGTCCGTGACCGGCGAAAGCGACACGGCGAGCGAATACGGCCCGGTGCCGGCCGACTCCCAACGCGACACCGCGAGGTAATAGGTTCCCGCCTGCACGCGGTACGTGATGCCAAAATCGTTGGCGTTCGTCTGGGCGTCGTCGTTCGAGGCGAGCCGCTCGCCATCGGCATCCAGGAGCACCCCCACCGTATCCATCCCGCCCGACGAACGCACGATGAGCGTCCCCGGCGTCGTCACGGGGATTCGAAAGACGTCCACGTCGCCCGGATAGTCGATGCGCCCTGCGGCCACGGTCTCCGAGGCGCCGACCTTGAGCAGGCTCGCCTCCGTCGGCCGGTCGCCGTGGTCGTCGGCCACGGGCGGCGGGCTCGCCATGAGGCGGCGCGCGACCTGCGGATAGAAGACATCCAGCCGGTTATAGACCCCGAACAGGCCGAGGTTCGTGCACGACAACGCGCCGCTGGTGTTGGTCGTCGACGCCGACAGCACGCCGCGCAGCTGCAGCTCGCCATTGGTCATCGTGAAGAGCCCCGATCCGCTCGAGCCCCCCTGGATGATGCCGCGCGAGAACGCGGTGAGCCAGGCCGATTGCTCCCACTCCGGGAAGCGCGCCGCGCTGCTTATCGTCGCCTGCGCCCACTTCGACACGTCGCCGGCGGGATGCGAAATGCTGTACACCGACGCGCCCGGCGTGAGCTTCGTCGCGTTCCACCCGGAGAACGTGACGCCGGAGGGCGGCGCGGCGTTCATCACCAACAGCGTGTGGTCGGTATTGGGGTCGGAGAACTCGATCGTCATCCCCCCCGACACCTGCCGGTAGTCGGGGTTCCTCACGCCGCTGCCGCAGCCGGTGGCCTCGTAGAACCAGAAGCTCGTGATGCTCGTGGCGACATCGGCACGACCGATGCAGTGGTTGGCCGTGAGAAAGTAGGGCGTGGGGAACTTCTCGGTATTGATCAGCGTGCCGGTGCAGACGAAAGCCTGACCCCCGTCCACGAAGGAAATGCGCGCGACGCCTTTCTTGCGTTCTGCGATGGCCGCGTCAACAGCCGGGTCCCCGGTGCTGCAGGGCGTGTCGATCGTGCAGCTTCCGGCCGCCTTGGCGTCGAGGGGCCGGTCGAAATGCACGATCGCGCCCAGGCGCACGGTCCCCGCCACCAGGCGCGCGCGCGAGAACACCTCGACCGCCTGGACCGCGCCTTCCGTCCACGGGCCCCAGGCCTCGCCCGCACCCGCCGGAACCGACATCGACTCCACACGGCCGCCGCCATCGCGAACGCGGATCTCCAGCGCCCCGGTGCCCGAAAACACGAGGCGCGCCCGCAACCCCTCGGCGCCCGCCGAAGCGACATCGAACCGCGCGACGTAACCGCCCGCGACCGCCTGCCAGCCGACTTCGGCGAAGTCCTTCGGTGCTGCGCGCACGAATCCGACCTGCATGCGCCGACCGTCGTCGCCCGCCGCCGATTTCGCATCGATTTCGCCCCACCGGAACGTGGTGGCGGCCTCGGTCACGCGAAGCGCGGCGGGGCGCGTTTCCGGTGCGCTCCATTCGCGCCCCGGCATCTCGGGCGCCGCCATGGCGAGGACCGGCACGGCCAGGAGCGCAAGCGCCAGGCACCGGGCAATGCTCATGCGCGCCCTGCCAGCCGCTTGAAGCCGAGCCACTGCTGCCGCCAGAATCCCCGGCCGTAGTCGCGCCCGTGCAGCTGGTCGCGGATGCCCGTGGCCGGGAACTCGCGCGCCGTGTTGGCCGTGCCGAACAGGTGGTCCCAGACCGGGAACAGCACCGCGAAATTGCAGCCTCGGCTGCGGCCTTCGTGGCCCAGGCCGATGGCGTGGTGGACGCGGTGGAAACGCGGGCTCACGAGAAGCCGGTCCCCCGTGCGGCCGAAAGACATCCGGACATTGGCGTGCGAAAGACTTTCGACGGCCCGGGTGAGGGCCACGATCGCGACGAACTGGGCGGGAGCCACGCCCACGAGCAGCGCCACGACGGCGAGCACCGCGTCGGTCAGCACCATGTCGAGCAGGTGGTTGCGATCGTCGGTCCAGAACGTCATTCTGCGCTGGCTGTGGTGCAAGGCGTGCAGCGACCACCAGAAGCCGAACGTGTGCTGCGCGCGGTGCAGCCAGTACATCGCGAAGTCGATGACGACGAGATAGGCCAGGAAGGAAGCCAGCGGATGCGCGAGTAGCGCCGGGAAGGCATCCTCGAGTTTCGGCGGGATGAAGTCGTGCATCCGCAGCCACCCGTCCAGGCCATCCACGAACGGCAGCAGCAGGAAGAAGATCGCGAGGGGCAACAGGCCCAGTCGCACGAGGAGCGTGTAGATCATGTCCACGCGCACGGGCCTGCGGTCCGCCCACACCTCGACCGGGCGCCATTTCTCCAGTGCGCCGAGGACGACCGCGAGCACCGCCACCTCGATCGCGCCCACGAGGAAGATTTCCGTCGCGTCGAAGGCGGATTCGAGCCAGGTCACGAGGCCCAGCCGGAAGACGACAGGCTGCACCACCGACTCGAAGACGGCGTCATTCAGCCTCGCCCACAGCGCAATCAGTGCATCCACCGCTTGTCGTCCGCAAGACGCGCGAAGCACAGGCCCTTCGCCTTGAGGCCTGCGATGAGGCGATCGAGATGGGGCCACAGCGGGTCCTGCCGCGACCAGATGCCCAGGTGCCACAGGAGGATGTCGCCGTCCTTGATGTCGCGAAGCTGGCGCTCGATCAGCTTGTCGCCCGGGTAGCGGTCGGAGGGCAGCTCGTCGCCGCTGAACCCCGCGGGCGTCCAGTGCACGTGCGTGTAGCCGCAGCGCTTCGCGTACTCGATCGCCATCGGCGTGACGCGGCCGCCGGGCGCGCGCCACAGGCCGTCGAAGCCGCGGCCGGTCATGGCGCGGAAGGCTTCCTCGGGCTTCTTCAGTTCGGCGCAGAACGCCTGCGCATCGAGCATCTCGCCCTGCGTCGAGCCCTGCTGCGCATAGCGCACCTTGCCTGCCGCCGTGTCGCCCGCGAAGTACCAGTGCCGCCAGGTGTGCGAGCCGAAGGCATGGCCCGCGTCGGCCAGGCGCTTCCAGAAGGGAGCCCACGACGGATCGAGTGCGGTGTCGCCGCGCTTGGTCTTCTCGTTGGCCAGGAAGAACGTGGCCTTCACGCCGTGCTTGTCGAGGATGCCCGCGATTGCTTCCGCGGGTTCCATATTGCCGGTGTCTATCGTGAGATAGACCGTGCCCGTGCAGGGAGCGGCAACGGCGGCGGGCAGCGCCGCGAGGGCCGCGGCCGCGAACAGGTCGCGGATCCTCACTGGCGCGCCGCGTGCGACAGGAAGAAAAGGCCGTGCGGCGACTTGCCCACGGGGATCTGGTGCAGGATCTTCTTCGTCTCCAGGTCCACGACGGTCAGCATGCGGATCCAGCGCGTGGTCGTCCAGAGCTGCTTGCCGTCCTTCGTGATCTCCATGCAGTCGGGACCGCCCGGCACCGGGAAGGTCTCCTTCACTTCCAGCGTCTGCTGGTCGATCAGGGAAATCGTGTTGGCCATGCGATTGGAGAGGAACACGTGGCGGCCGTCGCCCTTGGCCGTGAAGTTGTGCGCGCCCAGGCCCGTCTTGATGCGCTTCACCATCTTGCGCTCCCTCCAGTCGTAGATCTCGAGGTGGCTTTCGCCCGTGATGCCGATGAGCAGATGCCGGTCGTCGGGCGTCATCCAGATGCCGGCGGGCTGCTTGCCGGTGGCCATCGTCCACAGCACCTCCTGCCTGTCGAGGTCGATGGCGACGAACTCATTCGCCTCCTGCAGCGTCACGAAGGCGACCTTGCTGTCGGCGCTGAAGGCGATGTGGCTGGGCACCTTGGGCAGCGCGAGGCGCTTGGCGAGCATGAAGGTGCCGGCGTGGTAGATGTCCACGCGGTTGAGCCGATTGGAGGCGGAGACGAACCACTTCCTGTCCGGCGAATAGCCGATCTGGTAGGGGTCGCTGATGTTCGGGACGCGCCGCAGGATCTCGCCCGTCTTCGGATCGAGGAACACGAGGTCGTTGCTCGTCGCGTTGGCGACGATGAGTTCGGTGTTGTCCGGCGTGGCCATGAGATGGTGCGGCTCCTTGCCCACGGGAATGCGCCTTTCTTCCTTGAGCGACACCGGATCGACGATGGAGATGCTGCCGTCGCCGGAATTCAGGACGATCACCTTCTCGCCCGGGCCGAACTCCGCAAGCGCGGCTCCGCCCCACGCGAGGGCGGCGACAAGAATCGCTTTCCCGAGATATTTCATGGGCTTATGCTACCATGCCGCGCATGATTGCTTCCCGTCTCCGCGGCCTCGAATGACTCGCGCACCGGTGCCGATCAACCACTGCAATGCCTGTGGCGCCAAGGTGGAATTCAAGGTCCCGGCGGGCGACACGCATGCGCGCGCCGTCTGCCCCGACTGCGGCAACATCCAGTATCAGAACCCGAAAGTGGTCGTCGGTTCCGTGGCGGTGTGGGAGGATCGCATCCTGCTTTGCAAGCGCGCCATCGAGCCGCGGCACGGAAAGTGGACGTTGCCGGCGGGCTTCATGGAGCTGAACGAAACGGCGACCGAGGGCGCGGCGCGCGAGGCGCTGGAGGAAGCCAACGCGAGGATCGACGTGGAGCAGCTCTACACGCTCTTCTCCGTGCCGCACATCAGCCAGGTCTACGTGCTCTTCCGCGCCAGGCTCCTGGACCTCGACTTCTCGCCGGGCGACGAGAGCCTCGAAGTGAAGCTCGTGCGCGAAGACGAGGTTCCGTGGGACGAGCTGGCCTTCGCAAGCGTGCGGCGGACGCTGGCGCACTTCTTCGAGGACCGCGCGACGGGCATGTTCCTGCCCCGCTTCGGCGAGATCCGCCCTCCCGAACGCTGATGTAACAATGGGGTCAGGTTCGCGAACCTGACCCCATTGTTACAACCTCGTCGCCGGCCACGACGAGGACTTGGTCGCCCTTGCGCGGCCGCACGAGCGCCGACCCGGTGAAGGCACCGAACGAAGGCAGCACGCCGACCCGCGGCCCGAACCAGAAGCACGGCAGCCTGAGCGCCTGCCCGCCGCGCTCGAAAAGACGAACGGCCGGATGGATGTGGCCCGCAAGCGCGTAGGCGCCCGCAACCGGCGCGGGTTCGTGCACCAGGGCAAACGGGCCCAACCGCTCGCCCGGCTCAACGCAGCGAATGTTCCATTCCGGCGGGGGATCGCCGGCGCGCTCGTCGTGGTTGCCACGCACGAGCGTCACGGCGAGATCCGGCCGCGTATCGCGCCACGCCGCGAACCGGGCGAGCGTCTTCTCCGCCCTGCCCTGCGCGCTGTGCAGGAAATCCCCGAGGATCACCAGGTGCGCCGCCGGGCCCGACGAAAGTGCGCGATCGAGCCGCTCGAGGCTTTCCGTGGTCGTGCCCGCGGGCATCGGGATCCCGGCGCTGCGAAAGCTTGCCGCCTTGCCGAGGTGGAAGTCCGCGATGAAGAGCGTCTTCGCGGCCGGCCACCAGACGGCGCGCTCCGCCATCAGGACGAGGCGCTCCCCGGCAACGAAGCACTCCGAAAATGGGGACAGACCCCTTTTCGGGAAAAAAGGCCTGTCCCCTGTTTCGGTCACGTGAACAGCTCCGCCTGGGCGCCGTCGTCCGCCTCCTCGACGGCGCTGTCGAAGTCGAGTTGCATGCGGCGCACGCGATCGGCGAGCTTCTCGCTGGTGAGCTTCTCGCGCAGCCGCGCCACCATCAGCGGGAACGCGAAGGGCGTCGGCTTGTGCGTGCCGCGCAGGACGACCGGGGAAGCCGAAATCCGCGCCACGGCCGCAGCAAGCCGCGAGAACTGCAGCTCCCGTTCCAGCACCTCCCGCTCCGCCTGCGCGAGCAGCGGGTTGCCCGCGTCCCACCGTGCGAATACCTCGTAGATGAGGCCACTGGTGGCCTGCACCTGCTTGTTCGTCTTCGGCTGCCCGGGATAGCCCTGGAACACGAGCCCGGCCACGCGCGCGATCTCGCGGAACTGGCGCTTGGACAGCTCCGCCGCATTCAGGCTCGCGAGCACGTCGGCGAGAAGGTTCTCCGGCGAGAGGAGCCCGGCCCTGAGCAAGGGCAGCAATTCGAAGTGCTCGCGCGACAGCAACTCGAAGCCGTAGTCGTTGAAGGCGAGCGAGAAGGACGCGGCGCGCGTTTTCGCAAGCCGCCAGGCGATGAGCGCCGAGAGCCCCACGTGCACGTGCCGCCCTTCGAAGGGATAGCAGAAGATGTGGTGCCCTTCGCGTGTCTCGCATTGCTCCACGAGGAGCTCGTGGCGGCGCGGGATGCGCGACCACGATCGTTGCAGCGCCAGCAACCGCTCGACCGCACGCATCTCCGGCTCGCTCTCGCGGCCGTCAACGTGCGCTTCCAGCAGCTCGCGCATGCTGTCGGCCACCTCGCTCGACAGCGGACTGCGCCCGCCCTGCCAGCGCGGCACCGTCGCCGACCCCGCCTTCGCCGGCCGCACCAGCGCCGTCATGTTCTCCACGCGGATCAGCTCGAGCACGTGCCCGGCGAAGACGAACGCATTCCCCGGCGTGAGCCAGGCGATGAACGATTCCTCGACGTGGCCCAGGCGCCGGCCGGTGAGGTAGCGAACGTCCATGGAGGCATCCGACACGATCGTGCCGATGGACATGCGATGCCGCCTCGCGATCGCGGCGTCCCTCACCACGTGCCAGCCGTCCACTTCCTCCACACGCCGGTACTCGGGGTAGGCCTTGAGCGATTCCCCGCCGCGCGTGACGAAGTCCATCGCCCAGCTCCACTGCGCGTCCGTGAGATCGTGAAAAGCGCGCGTGGACCGGACCTCCGCCTTCAGCTCTTCCTCGACGAAGCCCTCCCCCGCGGCGATGGTGACGAGGTGCTGCGTGAGCAGGTCCAGCGGATTTTCCACGGGCCGCCGCGACTCGATCCGCCGGGCCTGCGCCGCCCGTCGCGCAGCCGCCGCCTCCACGAACTCCATCGCGTGCGAGGGCACGCAGGTCACGCGGCTCACCTGCCCCGGCGCGTGGCCCGACCGGCCGGCCCGCTGCAGCAGACGCGCCACGCCTTTCGGGCTTCCGATCTGCAGGACGCGTTCCACCGGGGAGAAGTCCACGCCCAGGTCGAGGCTCGAGGTCGCGACGACAGCCTTGAGGCGCCCGTCCTTGAGCCCCTGCTCCACCCAGCGCCGCACCTCGGCGTCGAGCGATCCATGGTGCAGCGCGACCAGTCCCGCCCACTCCGGCTTCGCTTCGAGGATCGCCTGGTACCAGATCTCCGCCTGCGAGCGCGTGTTGGTGAAGACGAGCGTGGATCGCGAACCCTCCAGGACCCCGATCACGTCGTCGAGCATGACGAGACCCAGATGCCCGGCCCACGGGAAGTGCTCGGCTTGGGCGGGGATAAGCGTGTCGATGACCACTTGCTTGTCGGTGACGCCGAGAACCACGCGGCCGGGCGCGCCCGCCAGCAGCCGATCCCGCGCCTCGTCGAGATTGCCGAGCGTGGCCGACAGGCCCCAGAGGCGAAGCGACGGATTCCAGCGCTTCAGGCGCGCAAGCGCCAGTTCCACCTGCACGCCGCGCTTGTTGCCGAGCAGCTCGTGCCATTCGTCCACGATCACCAACCGCACGCTCGCAAGCCTTTCCCGCGCCTCGGCCTGGGACAGCATGACGCAGAGACTTTCGGGGGTCGTCACGAGAGCGCTGGGAAGCCTGCGCGCCTGCCGTGCGCGTTCCGCCGCCGGCGTGTCGCCGGTGCGCATGCCGACGGTCCACGTCAGGCCCGTTCCCTCGACGGCCTTCTGGAGCGACTGCACCGTGTCGCCCGCAAGCGCGCGCATCGGCGTGATCCACAGCACGCGCAGTGGCGGCGCCTTGTCACCGCCTTCCCCGATCGCCTCCACCACGGGGCCCAGGAATGCGGCCAGCGTCTTGCCCGTTCCCGTGGCCGAGTGGATGAGTCCCGACTCGCCCGCGAGGTAGGCGCTCCACACCTCGCGCTGGAAGTCGAACGCGCGCCACCCATTGGCCGCAAACCACGCCTCGACCCGTTCGAAAAGGGGTCTGTCCCCTTTTCCGGAAAAGGGGACAGACCCCTTTATCGGCGTCACGGCGGCAAGGGGAGTGGCCGTCCCTCGGACGAGGACGGCACGGCGATGCCCAGCAGTCCGGCCAGCGTGGGCGCGATGTCCACGACCTCCACGCGAGCGTCGATGCGGCCGGGCTTCACCCACTTTGGCCCGTAAAGGAGGATCGGCACGTGCGTGTCATAAGGATGCGGCGAACCGTGGGTGGCCCCGATTCGCGACGAGGAGAACATCCATCCGGGCTTCAGCACCACCTGCAGGTCGGCCGATCGCTCGCGATGCCATCCCGCACGCACCGCATCGAGGAAGGGCGCCGGAGGCGTCGAGGAATCCTCTACCTCCGCCCGCGTGAACACCCCCGCGATTCCCGGCTCCGCGAGCAGGATGCGCTTGGCTTCCGCGCCGAGCGCGACCGGATCCACGCCCTTGCGCGCGATGAGCGCGCGGTCGAAGAGGATGCCCTGCGCGCTCATGCCCCGGGCCCACTGCCCCTCGCCGAATTTCCCGTCCAGGCCGGCATTGAGCCGGGCGACCATCCGGCCCGATGCCAGCCGCCCGCCCTCGCGCCCCCTCGAGAGCAGGAACTCCGGCGCGGGCATGAACCCGTGGTCGGACGTGAGGATCGCCACGTAATGGTCCTTGCCGAGCTTGCGGTCGAGGTCCCGGAAAAAGGCGGCGAACAGGTTGTCCAACTGCAGCAGGTGGTCGTGCGAAAGTCGCGATTCCGCGCTCCACGCATGGTTCACGTAGTCGTGCGTCGAGAGGCTGACGACGAGGATGTCGGGCGCCTCGTCAGACCCGAGCGACTCGCCTTCGATCGCGGCGCGCGCGAAATCGAGCGCAAGGGCATCGAGGAAGGGGCTGCTTTCGAGGTTCGCGTAATACCTCGGCCCCGGGGAATCCTGGCCTTCGCCGATCACCATGGGCAGCCTGCCGCCAGGGGCGAACCACGCCTGGCCGTCGGGCAACGAGCGCGCGTAAGCCATTGCGGGCAGGAGCGGCGACCAGGTCGCCTTGAAATACCGGTCCGCCGGCTTTGCGCCATTGAACACCGTCACCCAAGCCGGATGCTCCTTCATGTAGTAGGTCGTCGAGGCGAACTGCCCCGTCTGCGCCATGAAGATATAGGCCGTGCCGTCGCGGCCCGCCGGCAGAATCGCGCCACGGTCCTTGCCCGAAATGGCGATCACCTTCGAGCGCGCGTCGGCGTGCCTGAGCACGTCGCCCAGCGATTCGACCTCGAGGTTCTTCGGGCTCGTGCCTGCGAACTTCGAGGTCTGGTGCCCGAGGTATCCGTGTGCCGGGTCGCCGGCACAGTACACCGGCTCCCCGGTGACGGGGTCGCGCCAGTCGTTGCCGATGATGCCGGTGCGGTGCGGATAGGCGCCCGTGAGGATCACGGCATGACCCGGGCCGGTCAGCGTATTCGCGTGGCCGTAGTGCGCATCGGCGAACCACGCGCCTTGCTCGAGGAACCGGTTCAATCCGCCGGGACCGAAATGGTCGCGGTAGCCGGTCACCTGGCCCTGCGGCAGGCCGTCCACCACGATGAGGACGACGAGGCGCGGCCTATCCGCGGACTCTGACGCCGGCGGAGCGGCGGCGCAGCCGGAGAGAATGACGAGTGCCGCGAACGCGACAAAGGCAAGCCGCGCAAGGGGGGAAGTCTTCATGCAATCGAGTCTATTAGAATTCGGGTAGCCATGCCCTTCGCCTACTACGACCGGCTCTCTCCCGCCCGGCAGCGCATCTACCGCAGGAGCGATGCGATCGCCCGCGTGGCGCTTCCCGATGCCGCCTCGCTGGTTGCGCTTGCCAAGGCGATCGAGCCGGCGCTCGCCACGGGCGAGCCGCGCGCCGCACAGGCGGCGTGCCAGGCGCTGGTCGATGCCCTCAACGCGCAGCTCGGCACACCCCCGGTTCGCACGCGCATCCTGGCGCGCCGGCCCAGCGACGCAGGCGGCGAGCTGCACGGCCTGTACGAGCCGGACAACGACGGGAAGGTCGCCCGCGTGAGCGTCTGGATGCGCACCGCCGCGCGCGACGACGTGGTTAAGTTCCGCACCTTCCTTCGCACGCTGGTGCACGAGATGTGCCACCACTTCGACTACGAGCTCTACCAGCTCGCGGAGACGTTTCACACCGAGGGGTTCTACGCGCGCGAATCGGCGCTGGTGCGCGAGGTGCTGGGCGAACCCGCGGCGCCCGCGCGGCCGGGGGGCTAGCGGTAGCGGGTGCGGCTGCGCCCTCTGTAGGGATCGTTATCCTGCTTGAGCTTGTTGCGGAACTCGTCTTCCTTCGCGACCTGGTCCTTCGCCACCTGCTCCTGGATCGCCGCTTCGCGCTCCTTCTGCTCGCGCTCGAATCTCTCGGCGGAGAACGGCTCCGCCGGCTTCTCATCCTCGGCCTTCACGGGTTTTGCCGGATCCATCATCCGCTCGCCGCGCTCGGCCTCGTATTCGGCCGCCTCGATGCGCTTCTGGATCGCCATGCGCCTGTTCTGGTTCCAGGCCGTCGACAGGGCGATGAAACCCACGAAGAGAAGCACGAACACGACCCTGCGGTAGCGCTCCCAGTTCTCCGCCCAAAGCCGTCGCGGCTTGAACAGTTCGCCGGCGATGGTGCGCGGGTCGATTTCCGACAGGGCCGCCGCCGGCTTCATGTCGTTCCCTGGCGCCGCCGCAGCGAGCGAGGCGTCGTAGCCCGCGCGCAGCTTCTCGTCGCCGAGGATCGACCAGGCTTCGCGAACGGCATAGATCTGGGCACGGGCCTCGTCGCCCGGGTCCGCCTCCAGCTTCGCGATGCGACGGCGGCAGGCGGCGGCGATCATCTCCCGGGGAGCCACGGGGGGCACGCCGACCAGGTCGTAGAGGCTCTTGTTCATGGACGGCGCTTCAGACGGGGGCGACCTTGAGCACTTCCTCGAGCGTGGTCATGCCCTGCGCCACCTTCACCGCTCCGGCGACGCGCAGCGGGCGCATGCCGGCGCGGTAGGCTGCCTCGGTCAGCGTCGTGAGGTCCGGCTCGGAAACGAGCAGGCGCTTGATGTCGATCGTGATGCTGAGGATCTCGTAGATGCCGATGCGGCCCAGGTAGCCCGTGTTCCGGCACTCCAGGCAGCCGACGGGACGCCAGACCTCCGCGGGCGGCGGGGACTTGAAGGGCGCGCAGATCGCATGCCACGTGGCGTGGTCGTCCTCGCGCTGGAAAGCGACCTTCTCCTTGCAATGCGGGCACAGCGTACGCACCAGGCGCTGGGCCATCACACCGAGAAGGGAAGCGTTGAGGAGGTAGGCGGGCACGCCCAGGTCGAGCAGTCGCGTGACCGCCGAGGGAGCATCGGTCGTGTGCAGCGTCGAGAGCACGAGGTGGCCGGTGAGCGCCGCCTGGATCGCCATCTCCGCGGTCTCCTTGTCGCGAACCTCGCCCACCATGATGATGTCCGGGTCCTGGCGCATGAGCGCCTTCACGCCGGAAGCGAACGTGACGTCGATGTCGTGGTTCACCTGCATCTGGTTCAGGCGCTGGTCCACCATCTCGATCGGGTCCTCGATGGTGCAGACGTTCACCTCCGAGGTCGAAAGCTGCTTGAGCGTGGTGTAGAGCGTGGTCGTCTTTCCGGACCCCGTGGGCCCGGTCACGAGCAGGATGCCGGCGGGCTGGCTGGTGAGGTGGTGCCAGGTCTCCGACTCGTCCTTGTTGAAACCCAGGTCGGAGAAGTCGCGCATCAGCACTTCCGGATCGAAGATCCGCATCACCACCTTCTCGCCGTGCGCGGTGGGCAGGGTGGACAGGCGCAGCTCGATCTCCTCGCCGTCGGGCATGCGCGTCTTGATTCGTCCGTCCTGAGGCCGGCGCTTCTCGACCACGTCCATGCGCCCGAGGATCTTGATGCGCGAGGTCATCGCCACCAGCACGGTATAGGGAATCTGGTACACCTCGTGCAGCACGCCGTCGATGCGAAAGCGGATTACGCCCACGTCGCGCCTGGGCTCCAGGTGGATGTCGCTCGCGCGCTGGTCGAAGGCGTACTGCCAGAGCCAGTCCACGAGGTGCACGATGTGGTGGTCGTTCGCGTCGAGCTGGCGGCCGGCCTGGCCCAGCTCCACGAGCTGCTCGAAGTTGGAGAGCCCGCTCGTCTGCACGCCCGCCTTCTCGGCGCGCTTCACGCTCTTGGCGAGGTTGTAGAACTCGCCCTGGTAGCGCTCGATGTCGGCGGGATTCGCGATCACGCGCTTCACCGTGAGCCGGAGCATCTCCGAGAGCTCCTTCTCCCAGCTGCGCATGAACGGTTCGCAGGTGGCGATGGTCACTTCCTTGCTGCTCGCCTCGACCGGCAGGATGCCGCGGCGCTGCGCGTACTCGGAGGACATCACGTCCGTCACGGCGCGCAGGTCGATCTTGAGCGGATCGACGTGATAGAACGGAATCTTCATCCGCGCGCCCAGCCACGCCGTGAGCGCCTCGGCGTTGAGCGTCCTGGCCGCCGTCGCGTGGGAGCGCAGCCGCGCCTCGCTGATGATCGTGATCGGATGCTTGCCGCCCCGGGCCCGGGCATGGTCCTGCAGGAGCTTGACCGCATCCTCGCGGCTCGCGTGCCCGTCCTGCACCAGCCACTCGAGCACTTCCTTCAGCGTGAGCTTGCGGTCAACGCCCGCGACGGGCGCCGGGGCGGGTGGGTTCGCGGCACTCGATGCAGGGGGGGCGGTCGCCATACCGGGATTCTATTACTTCGCCTTGGGCGCCACCATCATCGCGTTGAACCGGCGCTGCGCCCGCGGGGTGACGACGAGATCCTTGCGGGCCGCGAAGTCGAAGATCGGGTAGAAGACCGGGATCAGCGGCTGGTCCGCCATCGCGAGGTTGATGGCTCGCGCGAGCGTCTCGCGGCGTACCTCGTCGTCCATGGTCGCGTTGGACTCCGTGAGCAGCGAGTCGACGATCGGGTTCGAATAGCGCGTCCGGTTTGCCGTGCCGAACCCCTTGGCCGGATTGAAGCTCGCCACCAGCGCGCGCAGGCTGTTGGCGGCTTCCTCGGCTCCGTACTGGGCGGCGAACGCGCTGAACTCCTGCTTGGAAGCCCTCGTGAAGAACACGGCGCCGGGGAGCGTCTCCACTTCGGCCTTGAGCCCGGCGCGCGACCACATCTGCGCGATGGCCTGCGCCACCGAGCTGTCGTTGGGATAGCGCTCGGTGGTGGCGTGCAGGACGATGCGGAAGCCCCCTGCCCATCCCGCCTCCTTCAGAAGCGCCTGCGCCCTGGGCAGGTCGTACGGGTCGGGCTTGACCGTCTTGCTGGCGCCGGGGAATTCCGCATCGAGCAGCTGGCTCGCCGGAATCGCGCTGCCTTCCATGATCCGCTTCACGATCAGGTCCCGGTTGATGGCGAGCGACAGGGCCTTCCTCACGCGCGGGTCCTTGAGGGGGTTCGCGCCGAGCGGCTTGCCGTCCTTCGCGGTCACGAAGGGGGAGACCTCGCGGGCCGAGTCGAGCGCCACGTAGTGCACCAGCGCCGCGGCTCCGCGATAGAGGGCGAACTTGCCTTCCTTGCGCAGGCGGTCGAGATCCGGGATCGGCACCGCGTCGATCGCGTCCACCTGGCCGGACAGCAGCGCCGCGAGCCGCGTCGGGTCCTTGGCGATAACGGTCTCGGTGACCCTTGCCCAGTGCGGCCTGGCGCCCCAGTAGCGATCGTTGCGCTCGACCACGAGCCGTTCCCCGTTCACCCATTCGACCAGCCGGTACGGGCCGGTCCCGATGGCCGCCTTGCCCGAGTTGAAGTCGGCGGTGGTGGCCCCTTTCGCCGCCTTCGCCGAGACGATGAAGACGTTGGAAAGATCGTTGGGCAGCTGCGGGCTGGGCGCCTTGGTGCGGATCACGACCGTGTGGTCGTCCACTTTCGTCACCGTCTCGATGCCGCGCGTGAACTGGGAGAACGAGTTCGGTGAATTGGGGACGTTGGGCACCCGGTCGATCGTGAACAGGACGTCGTCCGCCGTGAAGGGCGACCCGTCGTGGAACGTGACACCCTTCCGGAGCCGGAATTCCCAGGTGAGGTCGTCGATGAGCTTCCACGACTGCGCCAGGGAAGGCGTCACCTTCAGCTTGCTGTCGAGGACCACCAGCTTGTCGTAGAGGTACTCGTGCGACGAGCCGGTGGGGAAGGCGGCGAAGAAGTGCGGGTCGAGCGTGTTGAGCTCGAGCTTGGTGCCCAGGACGAGATTCTGGGCGAAGGCGGCGGGAAGGAGGAGGCAGCAGGCGGCGAGGAAGAGAAGGCGGCGGAGCATGGCAGTACCTCGGGGCGAAAAAGCGGCGAAATGGGGACGGTTTTGGCGACGGCTTGCGGTGGCGTCGATGCCTGCCGGGACAGTGTAACCTGAGGCCATTGTCAATCCTGTCTCCACTTCCTATGCCATCCCCCCGCATTGCCATCGGCGCGTTCATGCTCGAGTCCAACTCCCATTCGCCCGTCGCCACGCGCGAGGAGTTCGCCGCCAACTACCTGTGCCTGGGCGGCGACATGCTGACCGACCTGCGCAGTCCCCACCCGATCGGACCGTTGACCCTGTCGGGCTTCGTCGACGCCATGGACGCCTCGGGCGACTGGACGCCCGTTCCCCTGATGGGGGCGACCGTCGGGGCGAGCGGCCCCATCGACCACGCCTTCTTCCTCGAGGTGGCCGACGGCATCGTCTCCCGGCTCGATGCCGCGTTGCCCGTCGACGGCGTGTTCCTCTCGCTGCACGGGGCGGCCATCGCCACCGGCCAGGTGGACCCCGACGGCGTGATCCTCGAGCGCGTGCGGCAGCTCGTCGGCCCCGGCATCCCGGTCCTTGCGACCCTCGACCTGCATGCCAACGTCTCGCGCCGGATGGTGGCCAACGCCAGCGTGCTGGTGGCCTACCGCACCAACCCGCACGTGGACATGGCCGAGCGCGGCGCGGAATGCGCCCGCCTCATGCGCGAAATCCTCGCCGGCGCGAAGCCGGCTGCCGCCTTCGTGAAACTGCCGATGATTCCGCCTTCGGTCACCCAGAACACCAAGAGCGGCCCGTATGCCGACATCATCGCGTACGGCCAGTCGAAGATCGACGCCCGGGTGATGAACGTCTCGGTCGTGAGCGGCTTCTCCCTGGGAGACACGCCGAAGAACGGCATGAGCGTCACCGTCACCACGCGCGGGGACGCCACGCTCGCCGAGGCCCTCGCGAAGGACATCGCGCGCAAGTGCTGGGCCGAACGCAATCGCTATGTGCCGCACCTCACGAATCTCGCCGATGCCACGCAGATGGCGCTCGATTGCGGGCGCGACGCGGCGAAGCCTTCCCTCATTTTCGCCGACGTGGCCGACAACCCGGGCGGCGGCGGGCGCGGCAACACGGTCTGGATCCTGCAGGCGTTTCACCAGGCCGGCGTCCAGGGCGCGCTCCTGGGCATCTTCTTCGACCCGGCGCTGGCGGCCGAGGCGCACGCGCTCGGCAAGGGCGCGGCTTTGCGTGCCCGGTTCAATCGCGGCGAGACCCACCCGCTGTCGGGGACGTTCGAAGCCGACGCGGTGGTCGAAGGGTTGCACGACGGCAACGTGGTGGGCCGGCGCGGCATCGCTGCGGGACACACGATCGTGCTGGGGAAAATGGCCCTGTTGCGCATGGGCGGCATCCGCGTCGTGGTCGTGAGCGTGCGCCAGCAGTGCAAGGACACGGCGATGTTCGAGGTGTTCGGCCTGGACATCGCGGCCGCCCGCTCGGTGATCGTCAAGTCGCGCGGCCACTTCCGCGCCGCCTTCGACCTGCTGTTTTCCGACGAACGCATCGTGGAAGTGGACGTCCCCGGCCTCACCACGCCGGTGCTGTCGCGCGTGCCCTATCGTGACGTGCCGCGCCCGGTCTTTCCCCTGGACACCGACTTCGCCTGGTCCCCTTGAGGGCAAGGGCGCAGGCGGGTCACGCGCCGGGCACCCGCCTGCCGGCCCGCGAGGTCACCGGGCCCGCAGGGCGGCGCGTCCCGCGAATCGCGCCTCGCTGCCGAGCTCGGCCTCGATGCGCAGGCACTCGTTCCACTTCGCCATGCGCTCGGAACGGGCGAACGACCCGACCTTCAGCTGGCCTGCGCCCCAGCCCACCGCGAGGTGTGCGATGGTAACGTCCTCCGTCTCGCCGGACCGCGCCGAAACGACGGTTGCCCACCCTGCCTTCCGGGCGGCCGCGAGGGCGGCCACCGTCTCGGTGATCGTTCCGGCCTGGTTGGGCTTGAGCAATGCCGCGTTGCACTGCCCCCTGCGCCGCGGCCTGCGCGATGCGCTCCGCGCTGGTGACGAGGAAATCGTCGCCGATCACCTGGATCGAATCCCCGACGGCGGCGGTGAAGGCTCGCATGCCCTCAGGGTCATCCTCCGCGACGGGATCCTCGACCGAGGCGATCGGGTAGCTCCTCGTCCAGCCGAGCAGCATTTCGAGCCATTCGCCGCCATCGAATTCCCGATCCTCCAGACCCAGGCGGTAACGCCCGTTCGAGCCGAACTCGGAGGCCGCGATGTCGAGCGACATCACCACGTCGTCATGGCCGAAGCCCGCCTTCCCGATCGCCCGGGCGAGCATGTCGAGCGCCTCGTCGTTGGCCCGGAAGTCCGGCCACCACCCGCCCTCGTCGGCCACGCCGCAGCGCCGCCCCGCCGCTTGCATGAGTTCCCCCGCCGCGCGGTACACCTCGGCCACCATGACCATCGCCTCGTCGAAGCTGCGCGCCCCCACCGGCATCACCAGGAAGTCCTGGATGTCGACGCGCCGGCCGGCATGGGCACCGCCGCCGAAGATCTGGACCTCCGGCAGGGGCAGCGTGACCGGCGCTTCGCCAGCGACATGCCGCCACAGCGGCAGCCCGCGAGCGGCCGCGGCCGCGGCAGGACAGCCATCGACGTGGCGATGACGGCGTTGCCGCCCAGTCGCGATTTCTGCGCGGTGCCGTCAAGCGCAATCAGCGTTTCGTCCACCTCCGCCTGGTTCGCGCCCTCGCGACCCACGAGCGCGGAGGCGATCGGGCCGTTCACGTTCGCCACCGCCCTGCCGCGACGTCGAACCCGCCCAGAGCGCACCGCCGTCCTCAGGTCGATCGCCTCATGGCTTCCGCGGGAGGCTCCCGCCGGCGCGATGCCGCGTCCCCGCGCGCCTCCCGCCAGGAACACCTCGACTTCGACGGTGGGCCTGCCGCGGGAATCCCAGATGCGGCGGCCTTCCACGCGGGCTATGGTCGTGTTCATGGGGCGTGCTCCCGGCTCCATCGGTGACGAATCTCGGCAAGGCTCGTCGAGCCGCCAAGAAGAAGCGACCGCGCGAAGTTGCGCACGCGCGAGCGCGCAGCCTCCTCGGTGAGATATTCCACGGGCGACTTGCCGTCCACTCGGGCGAGCAGCATCGCCGCGAGGAGGCGACAGGCGCGCGACTCCAGATGCACAGCGGGCTCCCAATGGACGCCGTCGAGGTAGGTCGCGCAAAACGCGTCGAAGCACGCCAGGTAGGCTGGCGCCGCCTGGGGCCGGACGGCGCACTTGAGCAGCAGGTGGTTGAGGCAGAACGCGACGTCGAACGCCGGATCGCCGTACCACGCGCACTCGGCATCCAGCAGCACCGGTCCGCGTTGCCCCACCAGGATGTTCTTCGGACTCACGTCCCCGTGGACCAGCGCGAGCCGGGTGCCTGCCGTCGACTCGATGAGCTCGCGCAGGATTCGCGCGCAGTCGGCGTTCGCGTCGGCCGCCGCGCCGAAATAGGGATCCAGCCGAAGGGCGAGGAAGTTCGCGTCGTTCGCGAAAGCGGCAGCGCACCGTTCGTCGCGCGCGGTCGCGTGGTGGACGCGGACCAGCGCGCCGGCCACCGCAACAGCCGTTTCCCGCTCGGCACGGCCCGCGAGCAGCTGCGATTTCCAGACGGGATAGTCGGCGGGTTCGAGGTAGGCCATGGCGAAAGTCCAGGCTTCGCTATCCTCCCCCAGGATTTGCGGCACGATCCCGGGCACCACGCCTGCGGCGACCCGCATCCAGGCGACCTCGGCGCCATTGCGCTCCAGCGGCGCGGTCCAAATTGCAGCGACCTTGAGCCTCGCCAGCGCGCGCTTGATGCAAAGGGTGCCGCGCGTGGAGTCGACGCGCACGATGAGCGAGGAGACGCCGCCCGCGAGGGGAGTGAACTCCGGCACCTCTCCCGCGGCGAGGAGCCCCATCCGGGCGAGGGAGGCAGCCAGACTGCAGATTTCGTCGGCGTCGAGAGGCACGGTCGGTTGCCTGCGCGCTAGGTGTGATTTCTATGAAGGTTGTTCATCCGAGCTAAACCCGAGAAGCTGGTTGGTGCGAGCCGACCAACATCAAGGGAGAAGCCCGGATGAACATCCATGAGAATGCCCGCACCACACCTGCCAGTCGAGAGTTGCTTGTCCGCCGCATTCTGGAGGCGGGCTGGAGTGTTTGCGAGGCGGCGCACGCCGCCGGTATCAGCCCGCGTACGGCGTACAAGTGGCTCAGGCGCTTCCGAGACGATGGGTTGGCCAGTCTTCGCGACCGCTCGTCGAGAGCGCATCGGCAGCCACACGCGCTGCCGGACGACTGGGCCGAACTTGTTGAGTACTTCCGGCACTTCCGTCAGCCCGCACGAGCCATCGGAGAGCAACTGGGGCTTGCGCGCTCGACCGTCAGCGCGGTACTGGCACGCCGAGGTCTGGGCCACAGCACGCCCCTCGAGCCTGTACGGCCGCCCTGTCGCTATGAACGACGCCGGCCTGGCGATCTGCTTCACCTGGACATCAAGAAACTCGCCAGATTCCGCAGTCCGGGTCATCGCGTCACCGGCAACCGCACCAGCAAGAGCTACGGCGCGGGGTGGGAGTTCGTCCACGTTGCCATCGATGACCATTCCCGGATTGCATACGCCGAAGTCCTGCCCGACGAAAAGGGGGACACATGCGCAGCCTTCCTGCATCGCGCCCACGGCTGGGTATGCCAAGCAGGGAATCACGATCAAAGAGCTTGCTCACCGATAACGGCACAGGCTACCGATCCCATCGATTCCGTGATGCCTGCCACACGTTGGCGCTGCGACATCTGCGTACCAAGCCCTACACCCCGCAAACCAACGGCAAGGCAGAGCGCTTCATCCAGACCATGCTCAGGGAATGGGCCTACGGACGCGCATACCTCACCAGCGCTATCCGCACGCAGCACCTCGCCCGATGGCTTGCCTTCTACAATCAGGAGCGACCACATGCTAGCCTCAATTACCTCCCACCCATCAGCCGACGGCCGCAAGTTCGTGAACAACGGTCGTAGAAACCACAGCTAGGGCGGCGGCGCGGGCTCGGCGGGATGGTCCCAACTGCGCGGGTCCTCGAGGGATTCGAGGTGCGTGAGCACCTCGACGTGCGGCATGGCCGTCTCGATTTCCTGCTCGAGGCGGTGAGCGAGGTCGTGGCCGTCGTGCACGGTCATGGAGCCGGGAACGAGGATGTGCACGTCGACGAAGCTTTTCTTGCCCGCCGCGCGCGTGCGCAGGCGGTGGTAGTCCCCGCCGATCGCCTTCACCTGTTCGAGCACGGCCACGATACGGTCGCGCTCGTCGGCGGGAATGGCGCGATCC
>JADKJU010000006.1 GCA_016720855.1 Betaproteobacteria bacterium
ACTTCTCCGTGACGAAGGCCCGCCACGCATCGGTGGCACAGGGCCTCGACATCCTACGCCGGGACCGCGGGAATAGACGCCGCCGGCGAAATCATGCCCATCCTCGGACAGGACGTAAATGCTTGCAGACCAGCCCGGGCTGCGACGAGTAGCGCGCTGTGCTCTAAGGAAGAATGGCTCCTGGCCTCATCGACAGTCAGAGCGCTTCCGGCAGACGGAACGTTGCGATGGCGGTGATCATCCGGTTCTCCTTCCGTGGATCTCAGGAGGTCTGACGGAAATCCTGCCGGGCCCTGCGGGCGGTCAGGGCGGGCGGTTCCCGATCGCCTGCGCCACGCGGCACGAAGGAAGATCCGAATGGATCCTCGGCGCGGAATGGGCAATCTCCCAGGCTGAAGAATTTATCAGACCTCCCTTTCAGCAGCGGCGACGGCTCTCGGGGTTGCACCGCTGTTACGCACCATCATGCCTTTGGAAGACCTGCGGCAGAAGCTGTTCGGAATCCTGTTCCAGGGTACCCTTGCGAAAGGAAACGAACGATCATGGCCGGGAATCACGCCGCGCTGGGAATGGCGCGCCTTCGGGAAGCGCCGCTTCCGGGAACGCGGAGGCCAGAGCTTGCGAAGCTCATACCCGGCAGCGTCCAGGAAAGCGACGAAAGGGATCTGCTCTGCTCACGGGCGGGGGACAACGTGAAGGTCCACGACGAGCTCATGGACATCAAAGGTTCTCTTAAGGTGGTCAACGAGGACAGGCTCGAGCAGTGGACGCCTGTGATGAAGGCCAACTTCCCGCTTGCGGCTGCCGAGAGTGAAGAAGGTTCTCGAGTCGCTGAGCCTCATCATGCCCAAGATGAAGCTGAAACCTACCCTCGACGCGTTCATCGCGAGACTTCATGGCGGCGGTCTTCGCGCCGTCCGCAAATCTGGGCCTGGGCGGCTATATGAACACGAGCTATCCCGTAAAACCTCATGACGCTGATCGACGATAAGATGACGCTATGCCGTGATCGATGCGGGCACCAGCTCGATCCAGTTCCGCTATCGGTGAACGTGGCGCCGACGGTCGGTGGCGCACGTGGTCTCCGACAGTGCCGAGGTGACGCGCCTTGGCGAGGGCCTGGTGGAGGGCGGAAAGATCCTCGATGCCGCCCGCGATCGGCTACGGTCACCGCCACATTGCCGCCATGGTCAGTAAGGCGAAGCGCGGGGGCGTGCGCGCCATCGCGGCCATCAACCCTGCCGGGCTCCGGATGGCATCGAACGCAGCCGATGTCGTCGCGGCCATCGAGGCGCGGACTGGCGTGCGCGTCGAGGTGATTTCCGGCGAGGAAGAGGGCCGTTGGCCTGCCTCCCGGGGCGCGAACCGGCCTCGCGTTCAGCAGAGGCTCAGTCGTCGTGTTCGATACCGGCGGCGGCTTGACCTCGCAGATCACGTTCGGAAACGACGGGCGCGTGAACGAAGCAATTCCCAGCGTGAATGTCGGGGCGATCCGCTACGGGTTTCTTCCGGCTCGGCAAGGCCATATCGGCCGACGTAGTGCCGCGACGCGTTGGCGTCGATTGCAGCAGACCTCGCGCGCATTGACGATCGACCGGTTCCCGACGCCATGAGTGGCCGCCAGGCGTGGTAATTAGCATTACCGCGGTCCGGCCGCAGTTGGCCGCCTACGGCCCCACCGTCGTGCGGGGTGCCGTCCTCGACCGCGCCGAGATCGACCGGCAGATCGAAACCTACCGGTCGTGACGCGGACGCTCGCCGGGCTGTCGTCGGCCTGGCGAAGCGGGCGGGTGATTCTCGCAGGCGCCACCATCGTGCGTACGGTGATGGAAAAGCTTTCCCAGGAGGCTTTACGGTTAGCGACCGCAGGCTGCGCCACGACGTGCTGGCCGAGGCGATTCGACGGATGACGCGAACTCGCGCCGCTAAGCGCGCTAATCAACGACAGGCCTTGCTGAAGGTGCAGATTAGGGAAATCGACCGTGAACGCGACAGAACCGGAAGACCACAACAACCGAAAGCCCCCGCGATGGCGAAGCGTGCCAGACCGCCAAGGCTTCCAGCGTGCGAAAGCCCGTGCCGGTTGCCCGAATGACCACTGACGGGCGCGCAACTCGCCGAGGTCCTTCGCCTCATCAAGGGCGCCGGCGGCGTCGAGATGAAACTTTCCATTCCCTTCCACGACGGCGCGACGATCGAGAGCATCAGCCTCGACCCGGTGGAGAGCACAGCCGCGGCAGGCGTACTTCTTCGACACGCCGGACCTCGCCTCAGCAAGGCCGGCGTAGTCGTCACGCCCAGCACTTTGGGCAACAAGGCCGATACGGTCGTCAAGCTGCGGCCGGTGGATACAGCCACAATCGATTCGGGTGCGCCGTTCGGCGGCTTTCCAAGGTCGAGGTGGATGTGATGCCGGGCGGCTGTGCTCGGCGTCATACAAGAGTATCTGCACGGGACGGGAGGTGCTCGAAGTGATCGGAGGCGGGAAGTCCCTCGGTCTCTGTTCTCAAAGACAGCGTGCCTTCTACGATGCGCACGCACCGAAGGACGTCACGATGGACGACATCCTCGGCCGACGTTCCTGCTCAAGGCGAGGCACCAGCCCAGGACCGACAGAAGCATCACTGTCGAATTGTGGTTCCTATCCCGACGGTTCGCGCATCCTCGAAGATTTCCACGAAATCCCTGCCGAAGGAACGCCTTCCAGGCGGCGGGAGATTCCGCGCCCTGCAACGCGATGCGGCATCGCGATCAGCGCCGCCCGAGCCGAAAGCCAGGACGGCGCTGGGTTTTCACGGCAAGATTGAAGGAGGAGCAGGCTGACCCGGTTGAGCGCCAGCGCCACCGGGAATCGCCTGTTTGCGCTGCCGGCCGTCCATAAAATTCGCCATGAACGGTGACTCTGCCGCAACCGACGCCTGCCATGGGCGCCATTCGATTCGACGTGGTCGCCGGCCTGACGGCTGCCAGCCGTTGTTCTTCCCAAGGCGATGGCGTATGCGACCGTGGCTGGACTTCCGAGTGTCGGTCGGGCTTTACATCCCTGATCCCGGTGTGATCTACGCGCTGCTCGGCACGTCGCGTGCTGAGTGTGAGCTCCACGACGACGCTGGCGATCCTCGCCCGGCACGCAGCTCGGCCTGGCCGTGCCCGATGGTGATCCGACCTGGCGCGCCTGCCACCGCCACGGGCTGACCGCCTGGTGGGCGCGATGCTGGTGTGGCGGCGCATGATGCGTCTGGGGGTGTTGCCAACTTCATCTCTCGCACCGGTGCTGACCGGTTTCGGCGGGGATCGGCCTGGGGATCGTGCTCGACCAGGTCCTGAAGCTGCTAAGGATCCATTTCGACAAGCAGGGATTTTACGTCGACGTGGCGAGCATTGCAGCACGCTGGAGACGTCGCCGATGGCGCTGGCGCAGTGGCAACCTTCGCGATCCTGATCGGCATGGAGCGGATCTGGCCGCACTCTCCGGCGCCGCTCGTGGCCGTCGGCGGAGGCATTGCGCGGCGTCGTGGTACTTCGGGCTGAAGGCACTGGGTGTGTCGACGGTGAGGCTGATTCCGCAGGGGCCTGCCGCCGGTAACGCTGCCGGACCTGGGGCTTCCCGCAGCCGCGGCGCGGGGGCTTCGGGATCGCGCTGATGAGCTTTACCGAAACGATCGCTGCGGGTTGGGCCTTTGCTGGCCAAGCGATCCGCCTATCGACGCCAACCGCGAACTGGTCGCGACGGGCGTTGCGAACCTGGGCGGCGCGTTCCTCGGCGCGATGCCCCGGGCGGCGAGGCGGCACCTCGCAGACCGCGGTCGTGCGAGCCGCGGGTGGAAGGTCGCAGAAGGCCTCGCTGGTCACCGCGGCCGCAGCGCGCGCCACCATGCTGCTGCTGGCCCCGATCCTCGGGCTTCTTCCTAACGCGACGCTGGCGGCGGTGGTGATCGTCTACTCGGTCGGGTTGATCCAGCCCCGGGTTCCGTGCCATCCGTGGGGTGCGCAGCATGGAATTTCGCTGGGCGCTCGTCGCCTGCGCGCGGCGTACTCGTGTTCGGCACGCTCAATGGCATCGTCGTCGCGATTATCGTGTCGATGATCAGGCTCGCCATGCCAGACGGCGCATCCGCGCGTGTCGGTCATCGCCGAAGCGCGGACCGACGTGCTGCGACCGATATCCGCGGAGCACACCGGACGACGAGACCTTCGAGGCCTGCTGATCGTGCGCCCCGAGGGGCGCCTCTTCTTCGTCAACGCGCAGTACATCGCCGACCGGGTCACGGGCTGGTCGCACCGCACGAGCCGCGCGTGCTGGCATTGGACGTGAGCCGCGTTTCCGATCTCAGATATTCGGCGCTGCAAACGCACTGCGCAGCCCACGAGCGTGCTAGATGGAGGGAGCAACGGTGGAGGACGCGAGGCCCCGAGGTGTGGCTCGCAGGACTGAACCCCGGCGTGCTCGAGGTCGTCCACCATGCCGGGCTTGACCAGAAGCTCAGCCACGATCGGCTCCTTTTCAACGCACGGGAGGTGATGGGCGTTACCAGGCACGAGGGCGTCGGGGGGAAGACGTCACAGGAGTCCTGACGGTCGAGGGCAGGCCGCAGCCGCCGCCCGTCGCGCGGTCACTGCGCAAGATTAATGGCCTTCGGCATGGATGGAGGACAATCCCGCTGGCCCGATCAGAGCCTTTGCCCCGGGCATCCTTTCGCGACGCAGGAGGTAACCATGCAACAAAGAGTACTCATTCTCGTCCTGCTTGCGATTTCATGCGCGGCAGCAGGTACGTATGCGCAGACCCACCGTCAGCTGGCGCCAGTCCGCCGCGGGCGCAGTCGATCCGGCATCTGTCCAGGCCCTCAAGGACGTGGGTTTCCACCTGCGGAAGCTCAGGCGCTTCAGCGTGTCCACGGAACTCACGGGTGAGCGGGTTCTGAAGGATGGCGAAAAGCTTCAGCATACCGCCAAGGCGGATCTGGACGTGGTACGCCCCTCGAAGCTGCGCGCCAGGATGTCCAGCGCCCGCGCCGATCGCCAGCTTTTCTTCGACGGCAAGACGGTGACGCTCTATGCGCCCGCGCAGAAGTTCTATTCGACCGTCGAATTCGCCGGCTCGATCGGAGACCTGATCGGAAGGCTCGAGGAAAAGTACGGCATTGAGCTGCCGCTCGAGGATCTCTTCCGCTGGGAACCCCCGGCGCTCCGCTCGACAAGATCGATTCGGCGATGAACGCCGGCCAGGATTTCATCGGAAGGATCTTTGCGACCACTACGCCTTCCGTCAGGGCACCATCGACTGGCAGATCTGGATCACCACCGGGGACCAGCCGCTGCGCGCAAGGTCGTGATCACGAACCGCGCCGACGAAGCCCGTCCGCAGTCGGTCTCGATGATCAGCTGGAACCTGAAGCCCGCGTTCAAGGACTCGACCTTCACGTTCACGCCGCCCCAGGGGGCGAAGAAGATCGACGTCATCGAGCGCAAGGCAAAGTAGAGGAGCGGACATGAAAACGTCAATGAGCAAACTGGTCCTGGCCTCGGCGGCCGCCGCCATGCTGGCGAGCTTCGTCATGGCACCCCTCGGAGCGCAGCGCCGTGGCGGCGGGGGGGGGGGGGGTGGTGGGGCAGTCGGTGCGCGCGCCGGCGGGGATCGTGGCGCCAGCGACAGGCAGGGCGCGCAGGCCAACAACAGCAAGGCCGATGCGCGCACGAACGAGGTGCGCAACACCAGCGTCAACAACGTCAACGCACAGAAAAACGTTAACGTGAACGTGGACTGCACGGGTCGTTGCGGCGGCTGGGATCATCCGGTCGCAGCCGCGGCGGTGGTCGGCAGCGCGGTGGCCGTGACGGCTGCCGCGGTCGGCTCGATGGTGGCCACCGTGCCCGGCCAATTGCGTTCCGGTCAATTATGGCGGCATGGTGTATCAGCAATGCGGTGGCACCTGGTATGCCCCGCAGGGATCGCAGTATACCGTCGTCAATCCGCCGTACTGATGCCGCAAGAGGTCCGGTAGCCCGCTCCGCGCCATTGGGCTGCATTGGCTTTGATTGGGCGCGATTGGTGGCAAGCGCTGCAAGTTTTTGATGGAACGAGTGAGGCGGCTTGCCCAGTCGGCGCCTGAGAACCAGGGGGTCGTGGGTTCGAATCCTGCCGGGCGCGCCAGAAACACGAATGGGCCGGTCGCAAGACTGGCCCATTTTCAATTGGCGGGCGCGGGAACCTCTGCGGGGACGATCCCTACACCCACGATTCGCAAGACGGACTCACTGCTTCGGCAAGACGTGAGGCGAAGAATGGTGATGCGCGATGAGCCATTCGCCACCGCGCTTCGTCACGAGCATGGTGTAGCGCGACGGCCGAGCCCACGCCTTGCCGTTAGTCGACCCGGTGAACTCGTAAAAGCCCGTGACGAGTACCGCGTCGTCGCCGAGCACAATCGTGTGCCTTTCCTGGATCGCGTTCTTGTTGCCACTTCCTTCGACGCCGAGAAGTATTTCTTGATGGCCTCGGTTCCAATGGATATGACAGGACTCACGGTTCCCAGAAGAATGCCGTCAGGCGAATCAGTCCTTGCGATTGCCTCCGGGTCATTGGAACTGTATGCCGCCGACCAGCGGTCAAGGAGCGCATTTGCTTCCTCTTCCGAACCCGCGCACGCCGCCAATGGGGCAAGCGAGACTGCTACCAGAGCCAGAAGCCGAATGAGGTTGCTCATTTCTATTCTCCTTGGGTAGTAAGATCGGAATCGGTCGAGCATACGCCGAAAAAAGTGGGGGCATCATATCCATGTTTTGTGGGAGATTTGTCCGGGTCCTAGTTGTGCGGCAATTGGATGCGGGGGTCCTGATTGGACGAGATTTGGCGCGACGTTCTAAGTGACTGAATAGCAATGAAGTGGCGATGTTCACGAGCCGAAGGTATCAAGAGCCCAACGGGGCTTTTTTTGCGCCAACGTAGGTGCACACGGTCCATCCAGGCGGACCATCTGCGCTGGAGCGCACCGAACGCATCGCCGATGTTTTCATCGAAATGACGCAGCACAACGGAAAACCCGTGACGCCCCCGATGGCCACCCCAAACTCCCGCACCTGTGGCCGGGTCAAACTCCCGCACCTGAGCAGGCGGCGGGACGCGGCGAAGTTACCCGGTTGATCCCCTCTTGGCAACACGCGCCGCGGCCTCTTTCAGGCGCCAGCTCTTGCCTTCGAAGCGCAGCAGGTAGCCGTGGTGCATGAGGCGATCGAGGAGCGGGGTGACTACGACGACATCGCCGAGGAGCCGCCCCCAGTCCTCGAGCGGGCGGTTGGAGGTGACGATCGTCGAGGCTTTCTCGTAGCGGCTCATGAGCACGTCGGCGAGCTCGTCGCCGGCGTGGGCGGGGAGCTTGCGCAGGAAGAGGTCGTCAATGACGAGCAGCTCGGCGGCCTTGAGCTGGGCGCGCAGCTTGCGCAGTTCACCGAGTTCGCGAGCTTCGCCGATGTCCTCGATGAGCTGGTGGGCCTCGCGGTAGTGCACGCGCCGGCCGTGGGCGACTGCGAGCGCGGCAAGCGCCTTCGCCACATGGCTCTTACCCGTTCCGGGCGGGCCGATGAGCAGCGCGTCCTCCTTCGCGTCGATGAACTTGAGCGTGGCGAGCTCCAGCACGTCGCGCCGGGGAAGCCGCGGGTTGTAGCTCCAGTCGAAGCTCTTCAGGTCGCATCGCTCGGGCAGCCCCGAGAGCGCGTAGCGTCGCTCGAGCAGGCGCGAGCGGCGCCGGTCGAGCTCGTCCTGGACGAGCCAGGAGAAGGCTTCGACGAAGTCCATTTCATGCGCGCCAACCTGGGAGCGCGCGAGCCTGCAGTGTTGCGGTCATGCCGGACAGGCGCAGGCTGCGTAGCGCGCTCCAGGCTCAGTGATAGACATTGCCATCGGGATCCTCGTGGTGGACCTGGGAGAGCGCCTCCCAGAGCGTTTGGTACTCGGTGATGTCGCGAATCGCCGGATGCGCCTGCGTGAGCGGCAGGTCGGCCGCAGGGGGCGCCTGGCGCTCGAGCGCGCGCCTGACGGCGGCGTAGGACAAGCAGTTGGCTTGCGTGAGGCGCGCGCACACCGCCTCGATGTCGGCGCGCGCGCGTGCTTGCGCACGAGGTTTGCGCGAGGCCGTAGATCGCTCGTTGGCCGGGGCGGCCAAGCTTGGCGAAGAGCTCGCGGCCGGCCTGGGCAGTTGCCGGGCCGATGGTCTCCAGGCGCACGAGCAGGCGCACCGTTTCACGCGACGGGTTGAAGACGCGGTCCTCTCCCTGCATCACGAAGGCGCCCTTGCGAAGCGACTTCTCGTGCCGGCGCAGCACGGTGCCAACGCGCTCGAGGATCTCGATCTCGCTCGTACACGCGCACCGTGACTTCGCTGTGAGGCGCGGCTGGAAGAGCGGCGTAATACGAGCCCTCGACCTGCACCAGGCCCGCGTCATCGACCGTGCGCGTGACCTGGCGGAAGTACCTGCAGCCCTCGGCAGGCAACTGCTTCAAGTGCGCTTGCTCCTCGCGGAACATCTCGAGCACCTGACGCTTCTTGCGCCCGTGGATGCGCGGAGCCGCCCAGCGCTCCTCCCAGTGCGCGAGCCACTCGTTCTGCGCCTCGACGGACTCGAAGCGCCGCCCCTTGAGCGCGGTCGACTGCGTGTGCTGAATCGCGTTCTCGACGGTTCCCTTGCGGTTGGGGTCGGCGACACGGCACGGATCGGCGACGACACCGTAGTGCGCGAGCATGCGGCGCGTAGACGGGATTCAACTCAGGCTCGTACAGATCGGGCTTGATCACGCCCTGCTTCAGGTTGTCGAGCACGACGTACCGAGGACAGCCGCCGAAGGCACGGAAGGCCTCCTCGTGCGCCCGCGCCCAACTCTCCTGGTCGGCCTTCCACACCGCTTTCCTGAAGCTCTTGCCCGAGTACTTGAGCGTCATCACGAAGAGCGCCGGCTTACGGTACTTGCCGCGGCTATCCAGCGTGGGCGCCCCTTCGCCGTAGTCGACCTGCGCTTCCTCGCCGGGGCGAATTCCAGTACGTCGAAGCGCTCGGGCGCGCGCGCCTTGAGCCGCGCCACGAAGCGCTTCACCGAGTTGTAGCCGTGTGCGAAGCCGTGGCCCTCCACCAGGTCCTGGTAGATGGCCACGGCGTTCCTGCCCAGCAACACCTGCGACTCGATCCACTCCCGGTGCGGCTCGCACGCCGAGGTCGTCGACTCGTTGGCCGGAGCCGGTGGCCGGGGTGCGGGAGTTTGGCCCTCCGGGCCCCCGGAGCCGGTGGCCGGGGGTGCGGGAGTTTGCCCATCCGCAGCACCAGAGCCGGTGGCCACCCCGGGGGAATTTGCCAGCCTCTGATAACGCCGGACGGTCTTCGGAGACACCCCCAGGCGCCGCTCAATCTCCCGCTGCCCCACGCCGCTCTCGAGCAGCGCCAGGACGCTCATGCGCAAATGCGATTTCAAGACGTTCACTCTCTCTCTCCCCGAATTGGTCGGGGAGGAGCGTACGTCGCGCCGTCCGGCGCCCGGGATCAGGCGCCCTTACGGGTGCTCAGGGTGCGGGAGTTTGACCCGGCCACAGGTGCGGGAGTTTGGGTGGCCGCCGGGGTGACGCCTTGTGATCACAATCACCGCTACCTGCCGGTGAAAGGTTCACCCGACGTATCTCGTTTCGACATTCATGTCGATGACGTCGGAATAGCGAGCTGTTCGATTTCCCGGCAGGTATTCGCAGACGAATTCGGAATGACCCACGCGTATACGGACAATGGATTCGCGCAAGGTTCCCAATGCGCAAGCGATGCCGAAGCAGATCGCGTAGATGGGGAAAGCCTTCTCCGCGGAATCGAGCGCCACTGCAAAGATCGCCACGAGGAAAGCGGCCGCGAATGCGGCGTAGGTCGGCCCCGTTGGTCCTTCGGTTCTAACACTTTGTGCAATGCCATCCGCCAGGGGCGACTGTTGGCAAGCGCTACAAGTGATTGATGTCAAGGGTTGACGGCTACCTCGACGAACCAGGGGATCGAGGTTCGAATCGTGACGGGCGCGCCATTTATTCAAGGGCTTGTCGAAAGACAGGCCCTTTGCCATCGGCGCGTTGCTACCCGATTGCGATATGCGGCAGAGCGTCGAGCAGGCGCCCCGGAAGGCGGATGTCGCGGCCGCCGGCACGCAGTGATTGGGAAAATCACCCTCCGGCGTTGAGATCAGGTCGTCCCCACGAGCCAGGGCGTCTCCTCGCGCTGGCGCAACTCGTAGGCGGCGACTTCCTTCTCGTAGCGCAGCGTGAGGTCGATCTCGTCGACGCCCGCGAGCAGGCATTCCTTCCGGAAGGGATCGACCTCGAATCCAACGACGCATCCGTCCGGCAGTCGCAGCGTCTGCGACGGAAGGTCGATCGTGAGTTCGACGCCCGGGTTCGCCGTCAGGAGGGCGCGGATGGCCGCGACGCGCTCGTTCGGGAGCGTGATCGCCAGCACGCCGTTCTTGAAGGAGTTCTCGAGGAAGATGTCGCCGAACGAAGGCGCGATCCAGGCGCGCAGTCCCCGGCCGGCGAGGGCCCAGACAGCGGCTTCGCGCGAGGAGCCGCAGCCGAAGTTCTCGGCGGCGACCAGGATCTTCGCGTCGCGGTATCCGGGGCGGTCGAGCACGAAATCCGGCTCGCTCTCGCGCAGGTCGTGGAAGAGAAAGTTTTCGTAGCCGGCGGAGCGCGGCTTGCGCAGGAAGCGCGCGGGAACGATGCGGTCCGTATCGACGTTCACGATATCGAGCGGGACGGCGACGGCGGTGAGGCTGGTGAAGGGGTCCATGCGGCTACCCTTGCACGTTGGGACGGGAGATCAGCCTGCGCACATCGGTGATCCTGCCGGTGACCGCTGCGGCTGCGGCCATGGCGGGGCTCATCAGGTGCGTGCGCGCCCTTGCCCTGCCGGCCCTCGAAGTTGCGGTTGGAGGTCGAGGCGCAGCGCTGCCCCGCCTCCACCAGGTCGCCATTCATGCCGACGCACATCGAGCAACCGGCGTCGCGCCAGTCGAAGCCTGCCTCGAGAAAGACGCGGTCGAGCCCCTCGGCCTCGGCGGCGCGCTTCACGAGACCCGAGCCGGGCACCACCATCGCAGGCACCACGGCCTTGCGTCCGCGCACGACCTCGGCGGCCGCGCGAAGGTCCTCGAGGCGGCTGTTGGTGCACGAGCCGATGAACACGCGGTCGATCGCGAGGCCCGCGATCGGCTGGCCGGGTGCGAGGTCCATGTAAAGCAGCGCCTTCTCCATGCTGCCGCGCCGGGCTGCATCGCGTTGCTGCGAGGGATCCGGAACGACGCCCGTCACGCCGACCCCATGCTCGGGGCTCGTGCCCCAGGTGGCCATGGGCTCGATCGTGCTCGCATCGAGTGCAACCTCGCTGTCGAAGCGGGCATCGTCGTCGGAGGCGAGGGTTCGCCAGCGTGCCAGCGCGCGCTCCCAATCGGCGCCACGGGGCGAGTGGGGTCGGCCCAGCAGGTACCCGAAGGTCGTGTCGTCCGGCGCGACGAGACCGGCGCGCGCTCCCGCCTCGATCGACATGTTGCAGATGGTCATGCGCGCTTCCATGGAGAGCAAGCGGATCGCGCGGCCGGCGTACTCCAGCGTGTGGCCCGCTCCGCCGAACGCGCCGATCTTCGCGATCAGCGCGAGGATGATGTCCTTGGCGTGAACGCCGGGAGAGAGCGATCCGTCGACGTTCACGCGCATCGTCCTCGAGCGCGCCTGCCAGAGCGCCTGCGTGGCCAGCACGTGCGCGACCTCGGAGGCGCCGATGCCGAAGGCCAGTGCCCGAGCGCTCCATGGGTCGAGGTGTGGGAGTCGCCGCACACCAGCGTGATGCCGGGCTGCGTGATGCCCTGTTCCGGCCCGATCACATGCGCGATGCCCTGGCGTTCGTCGCCCACCGGAAAGATCGCGATGCGGGCTGCCGCCGCATTGGCGGCGAGCGTCTCGACCTTTTCGCGCAGTTCCGGGTGCTCGATGGGGTTGCGGTTGCGAGTCGGCACGTAGTGATCCGGTGTCGCGAACGCCGCATCGGGGCGCCGCACCTTCCGCCCGGCATGGCGTAGCGCCTCGAACGCATGAAAGCTGCCGTCGTGCAGGGAGGTGGCGGTCGATGTAGAGGAGGGTGCGCCCCCCCGGGCCGCTTGCGACCGCGTGGGCGTTCCAGATCTTCTCGTAGAGCGTGAGACCCATTCGCCGGCTATCGGGGAACGTGCCCCACGGAGTGCGCATACTTCTTCATGGCGTCCTCGCCCAGGTACTCCCTTTCCCAGGCACGTACCTGGTCGAAGCCCGCGAAGGTATGCAGGTCGCCCAGGGGGTGCTTCCGGAAACCCTCCATGAATCGGGTTTCGGCGACGGGGCCCTCGGCGTGCATTTGCACCGCGAGGTCGTGCATGGCTCCCAGCGCCGAGCGCAGCATCGCATTGGGCGAGATGCAGACGGCGATGCCCATCGCGCGCAGTTCTTCCAGGGTGAAGCGCGGCGAGACCCCCGTCATGTTGTAGAAGACCGGCCCTTTCACTTCCCTGCAGATGCGCTGCACTTCCTCGGCGGAAGTGGGTCCTTCGATGAATCCCAGGTCCGCGCCCGCGTCCAGGTAGGCGTTGACTCGGCGAATGGCGTCGTCGAGCGAGCCGCCGGACGCGCCGCGCGCATCGGTGCGGGCGATGAGCACGAAATCCGGATCGAGCCCGTCGCGCGTGTCCGCCGCCGCCCGGATCTTTCCCACGGCTTCTTCCATCGGGATGACGAGGCGCCCGGCCACGTGGCCGCAGCGCTTCGGGCTCACCTGGTCCTCCAGGTGGATCCCTGCCACCCCGGCCGCGACGTATTCGCGAACCGTGCGGATGACGTTGATTGCATTGCCGAACCCGGTGTCCGCATCGGCGATCAGAGGGATCCCGACGGCGGAAGCGATGTAGCGCGCATTGGCCACCATCTCGCTCATCGTCGTGAGGCCCACGTCGGGAGCCCCGTGAGCGCGAGGGAAGTGCCGTAGCCCGTCATGTAGATCGCGCCGAAGCCGGCGTTCTCGAGCACTTTCGCGCTCATGGCGTTGTAGCAGCCGGGCACGTAGAGGGTCGGGCCGCGGCCGATCAGCTCGCGCAATTGCGTGGTGGCGCGCTTCATCAGTCCACCTTCGCGCCGGACGCCTTAAGGACTTTTGTCCAGGTCTGCTGCTCGGTCTCGAGGAGCTTGCGGAATTCACCGGCGTATTGCCGACGGTCTCGGCGCCGAGCTTCTGGAATCGTTCCTTCACCTCCGGCGAGTTGAGCGCCCTGGCCGCCGCCGCATGCAGCTTGGCGATGACATCCTTGGGCGTCCCGGCCGGGGCGAGGATTCCATACCAGGTATCGGAGGCATAGCCCTTCACCACTTCGCCGAGCAGCGGGATCTCCGGGTTGCTCTGCGCCCTCTTGCTGCTCGTGAGCCCGATCGGTGCCAGGCGCCCGGCCTTGATGAGCGGCTGCAGGGAAGGGAGGCCATCCATGGCGAGTTGCACCTGGCCCGAAAGCACGTCCTGGCGCGCCTGAGTCGAGCCCTTGTAGGGCACATGCACCACCTTGATGTCGGCCATCGAGAGGGAACAGCTCCATGTTCAGGTGCGTGGCCGACCCCCTCCGGCGGAACCGTAGTTGAGCTTGCCGGGGGTATTTTTTGGCGTAGTCGATGAGTTCCTGCGGCGTCTTCACCGGCACGGACGGATGCGCCACGATGATCTGGTGCGTGTTGGCCATCACCGTGATCGGCTCGAAGCCGTTGATCGGGTCGTAGGTCTTCTTGTCGGCGTGTATCAACGGGTTGATGACGTGCGAGGGCTCACCGCGAGCAGGGTGTAGCCATCCGCGGGCGCCGCGGCCGAGCTCGGTGCCCACCCAGGCCGCCGGCGCCGGGCTTGTTTTCAATCACCACGGGCTGTCCCAGTTCCTTCGAGATTGCTTCGCCGACGGTGCGCGCGAGCGTGTCCCCCGTGCCGCCCGCCGAGAGCGGCACGATCAGCTTGATGGGCTTGTTCGGATAGGACTGGGCGGTTGCCAGGGTCGGGCAGGACAAGGCGAGCGCCAGAGGCAGGGTGAACAGGATTCGACCAGTTGACGCAATCTTCACGAGCGGCTCCTTGAGCGGGTTGCGGTGCGTTTGGGTGACAATACTACTTTCCCGCCGGCGCTCCGAACAGCGCGCGGCCCTGCGAGAAGGAACTTCAGATGAAGGATTGCGTGCTCATCACCGGTGCCAGCCAGGCCATTGGCCGCGCGGCGGCCACGCGGCTGCCCGCGGACGGCTTCGAGTCGTCACGCTCGATCGCGAGCCGCCGCGGGCGCCGCTGCCCGCCGAGACATTCATCGAGGTGGACCCTCGCGGAGCGAAGAGGCGACGCGGGAGGCCCTGGCGCGCGCGATGCGGAACCGGCCGATCACCCGCCTCGTCAACAACGTCGGCACGGTTAGACCGGGCACGCTGGAGAGGCGACGAGCGCGGACCTGGCCGCGGTGGTGAGCCTCAACCTGCGCTGCTCCTGATGCAATGCGTCCAGGCGCTCCTTCCCGGCCATGAAGGCAGCGCGCTTCGGGCGCATCGTGAACATTTCCTCGCGCGCCGCACTCAGGAAGAATTGCGCACCGTCTACGCTGCCGCCAAGGCGGGCATTCACGGCATGACGAAGACCTGGGCGCTGGAGCTGGCGCCGCACGGCATTACCGTGAACGCCGTGGGCCCAGGCCCCATCGGGACCGAACTTTTCCACCGCGTGAATCCAGCCGATTCGCCGCGCACGCGTGCGATAATCGATGGCATTCCGATCAAGCGGCTGGGCGCGCCGGAGGATGTGGCGCATGCCGTGGCCTCGCTCCTCGACGGAGGGCGGGTTTCATCACCGGGCAGGTACTCACGTTTGCGGGGGCATGACGGTGGGAAATGCCGGGGCCTGAGCTGGCCCGGGCAGCCGGCGCCCGGTTTTGCGCCGGGCTTGATCCAGTTCACGCGCGCCCGGTCGGGCGGTTCTGCGTTGGTCCAGGAGCGAATTGAGACAGGAAAGGACGGTCGATCATGTCAAATATCGTCATCATCGGTGCGGGGCTCGGCGGCATGCCGATGGCCTACGAAATGCAGGAACAGCTTCGCGCAGGCGACAAGCTGACGGTCGTCGGCAACGGCCCGAACTTTCACTTCGTGCCATCCAACCCCTGGGTGGCGGTGCGTTGGCGCAAGCGGGACGATATCGAATTTCCGGCCGCGCCCCACCTCGGGAAGAAGGGCATCGCCTTCAACCCGGCGGGCGCGAAGCGCGTGCATCCCGACCGGAACCAGGTCGAGTCCGGCGACGGCACCTTCCTGGACTACGACTTTTTCTGATCATCGCCACGGGCCCGAAGCTCGCGTTCGACGAGATCGGGGTTCCGGGCCGGAGGGCCACACGCAGTCGATCTGCAACGTCGATCACGCGGCGCACGCGGCGGACGCGTGGACGCTTTCGTCATGAGCCGGGCCCGATCGTGGTCGGCGCGGTGCAGGGCGCGTCGTGCTTCGGGCCCGCCTACGAGTTCGCCTTCATCATGGAAACGGACCTGCGGCGCAGGAAGCTGCGCGACCGCGTGCCGATGACCTACGTCACGTCCGAGCCGTACATCGGGCATCTCGGCCTCGGCGGCGTGGGCGACTCCAGGACGATGCTCGAGTCGGCGATGCGCGACAAGCACATCGTGGATCTGCAACGCCAAGGTGACGAAGGTCGAGGCCGGCACCATGCACGTGATGGAGCATGACGAGGAGGGTAAGCCGAAGAAGGAGCATGCGCTGCCGTTCAAGTACTCGATGATGCTGCCCGCGTTCAGGGGATCGATGCGGTGTTCGGCATCGAGGGCCTCACCAATCCGCGCGGCATGATCCTCATCGACGCGAACCAGCGCAACCCGAAGTACAAGAACATCTACGCGGTCGGCGTCTGCGTGCGCCCATTCCTTCCCGTTCGAGCCGACGCCGGTTCCGACCGGCGCGCCCAAGACCGGCTTCATGATCGAGTCGATGGTCACGGCGACCGCGCACAACATCCGCGCCGAGCTCGACGGCAAGGCCCGGCCGAGAAGGCGACGTGGAATGCCGTGTGCCTGGCCGATATGGGCAACACGGGCATCGCGTTCGTGGCACCGCCGCAGATCCCGCCGCGAAACGTCACACTGGTTCTCCGAGGGCAAGTGGATCCACCTGGCCAAGATCGCCTTCGAGAAGTACTTCATCCGCAAGATGAAGAACGGGACGTCGGAGCCGTTCTACGAGAAGTACGTGATGAACATGCAGGGCATCACCAAGCTCAAGAAATAACCGCCTTCCCGACCACCCTGACCGCTGCCGGGACGGCCGCAAGGCGCACATCGAATTTCGGGTTTTTGCGAGCCGGTTTCTGCCGGGCCGCCGTGCCGCGCTTCCGGGTCTGATGGCGCCACCCGATGACCGAAGGCGCCGGCGGCGTCCTTCCTCCATCGGGGCCCATCGACCTGAGGAGGTGCCCATGAAAACCGTTCTGCGTTACGCAGTGGCTTGTGCCGTCATGTCCGTCGTCTTCCCGCATCACCCGCGGCTCTTGCCATCGAGCAACTCATCAAGCCGTCGCCTGGCCTGACCCGGGCGGAAGCCTGTGCCCCAGGGGCCAGGGCCGCAAGGGCGAGGAGCACGACCGGTTCAGCGAACCGTTGCCTGAAGGACGGCGTTGCGGTCACCAGGACCGTGAACGAGGCGCAATACGACTTCGGCGCCCATGCTGGCCAGAACAGATGAAGACCCGCAACCAGCAGGCCGAAGAAGGATCTGCACGGCGACGAGCGCCGCTCCTTCATGAGCACTTGCCTGAAGGGCTGAGTGTCGGGTACGCTGCGGATTGCGGTCGAGCTAATGGGGGCGTGTTCGCGAACACGTCCCCGAACGCTCGTCTTCAAGGAGCGCATGAGATGAATGTCGCGCAACGCGGCGCCGCGATTGCATGGACTGCCGCCGTGGCGGCCTGGCTGGCATGGGCCATTTCATCCATGGTACGGCGTACGCGCAAGGCCGCATCACCTGCTCGGTGCGCCAAACCGAGGTCGACCTGCTCTGGCCAGCCGCTGCCTGATCACTGGGTGCTCGGCACGCGGATCGGCCTGTGGGTCGACGATCAGACCATGTCTGCGTATTTGACCGTGGCGGCCAGACGCTGCACAGCAACGAGCGCGCGCTCGAACTCCTCGCTGGCGAGTGCTGCAGGCCGGCACCTCCTGTTCTCGAATCTGACGCGTCGGGCAACCTCGTGCGCTCGTGGGGCGGCCTGGGAAAGGGCTACGACTGGCCCAATCCCTGCACGGCCTGCACGTCGACCACCGGGGCAATGTGTCTGGATCGGCGGCAATGGCGATCGTGCGACGGTCGCATCCTCAAGTTCACGAAAGAGGGCAAGTTCCTGATGCAGGTCGGCAGGTCCGGGCGCAGGCAAGGGTGGCAACGATGCCGCCAGCTTCGGGCGCGTGGCCAAGATCTGGGTGGATCCGAAGACGAACGAGGCCTATGTCGCCGACGGCTACCGGAACAGGCGCCGCCGCGGTGCTCGACGCCGACACCGGAAAGTTGAAGCGGTACTGGGGTGCCTACGGGAACAG